>DATJIB010000201.1:0-9626 GCA_035493575.1 Rhodocyclaceae bacterium
CAAGCTCAAGATCGAACAGGCATTCGAGTTCTCAGATGCGTCAGCTGAACGTTCCTGCGCAGGCTGTACCGTGCGCCTCGACAAGGAACCTATCATCGAGTATCTGAACTCGAACATCACCTTGATGAAGTGGATGATCGCCAATGATTACGAAGACAAGCGCACGCTGACCCGTCGCATTCAAGCCATGCAAGCCTGGATCAACAAGCCAGACTTGCTGAGTGCGGACGCTGACGCCGAGTACACCGCCGTGATTGAAATCGATCTGAACGAGATCAAGGAACCGCTGCTGGCCTGTCCTAACGACCCCGACGATATCAAGCCACTGTCTGCTGTTGCCGGAGACAAGATTGATGAAGTCTTTATCGGCTCATGCATGACCAACATCGGTCACTTCCGCGCTGCCAGCAAGATTCTCGATGGCAAGAGCGATATTCCGACGCGACTGTGGGTAGCCCCGCCCACCAAGATGGACGCCATGATTCTGAACGAGGAAGGCTATTACTCCATTCTCGGCAAGTCAGGCGCGCGCATGGAGATGCCGGGGTGCTCGCTGTGCATGGGCAATCAGGCGCAGATCAAAAAGGGCAGCACCGCAATATCCACCTCGACACGCAACTTCCCCAACCGTCTGGGTATCGACACCCGCGTTTATCTGGGCTCGGCCGAACTCTCAGCCGTTTGCGCCCTGCTTGGCCGCATCCCGACACCTGATGAATATCTGACGCAGGTCAATATCATTAATGACAAATCGAGCGATATTTACCGCTACATGAACTTCGACCAGATTGCAGAATTCCGCGAACTGGCCGATACAGTTTCTGTATGACGGCCAGCCTGGCTCAATAAAACGCAGATTCATTTTTTTCATATCTAGCCCCATGTTAGCGAAACATGGGGCTAGAATAGGAAAACGCTTGCAATAAACGTATCTAATTACAAGACCAAGTTGCTGGTAGCAAGAGAGAATCAAGCTAATCGAATTAGCCATTAAAGACAGCTCGAACAAAGTCACGAGCCGCATCGGAGGAGAAGCAACATGGAAGTTCTATTCACGCCAGCCCGCAAACTGCTTGACGCACTAAGACTGGGACAGAAGTTTCTGTTCCTGGTCGCGCTGCTGGGTTTTCCTTTCACGGCGCTGGCCTTCATGGCTTACGCTGACTTCTCAGGCGAGATTACGCTGCCCGAGACAGTACGTTATGTACTCTGGCTTTGCATGCTGATTGCAGCCTCAGGTGCCTATCTCTTTATTGGCCTGTACCTCTCTCTGGTTTCCAGCACGAAAATTCTGGGCACCGCCATCGCGCGTTTTGCCAAGGGTGATCTTTCGGCACGCGCCAACTTAGTCACCAAGGATGAATTCGGTGCCACCGCGACCGCCTTCAACGGCATGGCCAAGGCCATCAAGCGCATGATCGCCGATGTCTCCAGCCAGGCCAATTCGGTTTCCGACGCGGTTGCCAAGCTTTCCGACCAGACCGGTCAGATTGCACAAAGCTCGCAAAAGCAAAGCGATGCTGCCGCCAGTGTTGCGGCAGCTGTTGAACAAGTGACAACCAGCATCAACCACGTCGCCAATCAGGCGGGGGATACGGAAGCTGTTTCACGTCGCGCTTCAGAACTTTCGAATGAAGGTGCCTCAGTTGTACGTGAAGCCTCGGCCGA
Source organism: Rhodocyclaceae bacterium (assembly GCA_035493575.1). GTDB lineage: Bacteria > Pseudomonadota > Gammaproteobacteria > Burkholderiales > Rhodocyclaceae. Next base: position 1,669 of record DATJIB010000201.1, read on the forward strand.
AATGCAACGCATCGCTGAATCCTTCAAGTCCTCTTCGCAACAAGTCACCGAGTTGGGTCAGCGCACTCAGGCCATCAGCAGCATCGTGCAAGTGATTAAAGACATTGCCGACCAAACTAATCTGCTCGCCTTGAATGCCGCCATTGAAGCTGCCCGTGCCGGCGAGCAAGGCCGCGGTTTCGCCGTGGTGGCCGACGAAGTACGCAAGCTGGCTGAGCGCACCTCAGGCGCCACCAACGAAATCAGCACCATGATTTCGACCATACAGAACAATATGCACGCTGCAGTCAGCGGCATGGAGTCCGGTGCTGATCAGGTGCTGCAAGGCGTGGCGCTGGCACAGAAGGCAGGCACCGCCCTCGACGACATCAACCAGGGCGCGCAGGAAGCTATGCACATGGTGCATGAGATCGCCAACGCCGTGAGCGAGCAAAGCGTAGCCAGCATCGACATTGCCACCAATGTGGAACGCATTTCGGTGATGACACAGGAAAACAGTACCAGCCTTGACCACATCTCGGCTGAAGCGCGCAATCTGGACAAGACAGCCGGTCTGCTCAAGCAAGCAGTGAGTGCCTTTAGTGGCGGTACGGCCAACGATGCCAAGGCATTGGTTGAAAAGGCTGTGTCCTATATCGAATCAGGCGGCAAGCAAGCAGCCTTTGCCAAGATCAATAATCCGCTCAGCGATCTGGTTATCCGCGACTTGTATATCTTTGTATATGGCATGGATGGTGTAGTTCAGGCCCACGGCGGCAACCCAAGCCTCATTGGCAAGAATATGCTTGGCTCCACGGATGCTCATGGCAAGCACTTCATTCAGGAACGCATCGAGATTGCGCGCAAAGATGGCAGTGGCTGGCAGGACTATATGTTCCTGAATCCGGAAACCAAGGAGGTTGAAAGCAAGACTTCTTATATTCGCAAGGTGGGCGACCTGATCGTTGGCTGCGGCGTATATAAATAAGTGCCCGGCCCGACCTTCAAAAAGCCCGCCTTCGGACGGGCTTTTTTATTGTCTCGCACGCCCCAATACGGTGCAAGCAACCCAGATTGAACCGTAGCTGACAATGTATTCTTTTAGCGATCGGCTTCGGCCAAGTCTCAGTCTGGCATTGGTATTTTCGCGAAAAGGCCGCCACTGCTGCTTTGCAGCATGGATAATGAGAAACCTTACGTGGAACTTTCAAACCATGAAAGAGTCCTACACCCCTTTAATCAATCTCTGATTGCGACATGGCTTGCTTTTTGCTGACACCCTCTACATGAACCTTAAATGTGCGCCCTTCGCCCTCCCTCTTCTCTTCACACTTTTCTCCAGCCAGGTAGCCCAGGCCGAAGCCCCTTACACGCGGCTCCAGTTGGAGGCACTGGCACAAGAGTCGAGCCGTAGCATCCAGGCTGTCCGCAATCAGGTCGATGCAGCCAAAGCCAGCGTTGATACCGCTAGCGCCTTTCCCAATCCAGAGCTCGAATATCAAAAAGGCGACAGTCGTGCCAAATTGCCTGGGGCAGTGGCCGGGAACGTCAAAACCTACACTTTGACCCAGCCGATAGACCTACCCGGTCGCCGTGGAGCACGAATTGCAGCCGCTGAAGCCGGTTTGCAATCGGCTACCGCCTTGGGGCGCAGCCTCGAAGCCGACATCATTGCGCGTTTGCGTCTGCGTTACTTTGAAGTACTGCGTCGGCAAGCTGAGCTGAAAGCCGCCCTTGAAGATCAGGCGCAAATGGAAGGCGTACGCGACCGCATTGGCTTACGTGTTGAAACCGGCGAAGCGCCGCGTTTTGAGTTGGTCAAAGCCGATGCGGAAATGCTCAACTCGCAAAAGAACGCCTTCACTGCCGAGCTACGCGTACGCCAGTCACGCGCGGCGCTGCGTGCATTGGTTGGACCTTCTTTGCCTGAGGACTTTGTACTCGCCGGCAAACTAGACGATGTGGCAGAGCTCACCGAAATCGCCAGCTTGCGCAAGCAAATTCGTGAGACCAATCCAGACTTATTGCGCGCACGCGCCGAACAAACTCGCGCTACCAAACAACTTGAGTACGAACGCGCTCAGCGTTGGCCAACCCTGGCCCTGCGCGCAACACGCGAGGAAGAACCCGAGTTGCAAACCTCGCGCGTAGGCTTTGTCATCAGCATTCCGATCTGGGACCGACGTAGTGGCCCGGTCGGTGAAGCCACCGCCAATCTGGCACGCGCCAATAATGAATTGGCCCACAACGAATTTGCACTCGATCGCGGAATTGAAGTCGCTTACGAGCAATACCAGATTGCACAAGCTCAGGTTGCGGCACTCGAGTCCGGCATCGTGCGCCAGGCGGAAAACGCTGTGCGTATTGCCGAAAATGCTTATCGCTTTGGCGAGCGCGGCATTCTCGAAGTCATCGATGCCCAGCGCGTCTATCGCGCCGCGCGTAGCGAACTGATCAGCGCGCGTTACGAAGTCGCCGCCAGCTGGACTGAAATCGAGCGCCTGCGCGCCACACTCCCTACCCAACCTTAAATTCACTCGGCCTCATTTATGACTGCAAATCGCTTGCCCTCCAAGATGTTCGTGCGACTCATGCCGCTGCTGCTGATCGCCACACTTGCTGCTTGCAATAAGGGAGAAAGCAAACCCGAAGAAAGCGCCAAGCCGGATCCGAATCTGGTCAAGGCCGAGGGCGCCCTTCTCGCCCAGGTCAAAATTGCCACCGCCGCGACCGCGCCCGTTAGCGATACCTTGCGCGTTGCCGGACGTATTGATTTTGATGAGCAGCGCCTGGCGCGCATCGGCTCCAGCGTGAATGGTCGCGTGACCGACTTGAAGGCTTTGCTCGGTCAGGAAGTCGCCAAGGGCGAAATTCTCGCCCGCTTGCACAGTAACGAACTATCTACGGCGCAGCTTGCTTACCTGAAAGCGCGCTCACAGATGGAGCTGAATCGCCGCAATGTCGAGCGTGCGCAATCCCTGTTTGCAACCGATGTGATCAGCGATGCCGAACTGCAACGTCGCACCAATGAATTCGAAATCGCCAGTGCCGAAACCCGCGCTGCGCGTGACCAACTGCGCGTGCTCGGCTTGCCGCAGCACAGTATTGATGAACTGAGCAAGACCGGCGCGATCGATTCTATTGCGCCTGTGATCGCCTCCATCAAGGGCGTGGTAGTTGAACGAAAAGTTGCTGCAGGCCAGGTTGTTCAGCCGGCCGACAGCATGTTTGTGATTGCCGATCTGTCGCGCGTTTGGGCTGTGGCACAAGTACCTGAGCAGCAGGTCAGCCAGGTCAAGGTCGGCCAATCGGTGAATATCGAAGTCCCGGCATTGAACAATGAAAAGCTGGTCGGCAAATTGATTTTCGTTGGTCAGACCATCAATCCGGAAACACGCACCGTACTCGTTCGTACCGAGCTGGACAACAAGGATGGCCGCCTCAAACCCGCCATGCTGGCCTCCATGCTTATTGCTGCGGCTCCTCAGGAACGCCTGGTCGTTCCGTCTACAGCAGTGGTGCGCGAAAACGACGAAGACCACGTCTTTGTCAGTCTCGGTGGCGGCCAATTCCGCCTGACGCGCGTCAAGCTGGGCGCCGATCACGGTGGTGTGCGTGTGATTCAGGAAGGCATCAAGGCCGGCGAACAAATTGTGATCGACGGCGGTTTCCATCTGAACAACGAACGTAATCGCAAAGAACTCGAAGGAAGCTAAGGCAAGCAGCGCACAACAGCGCTGCTTGCAAAACGATTCAGCAGGACAACAACCCGCTAACGCAACACCCACCTACGCAAACACATGATCGAGTCCCTCATACGCACCGCGCTCCAGCAACGCCTGATTGTTGCAGTGCTGGCCGTTATTGCCTTGTTTGTTGGCCTGCACGCCGCCAAATCCCTGTCGGTCGACGCTTTTCCCGATGTCACCAATGTGCAGGTGCAGATCGCGACCGAAGCACCCGGCCGCTCACCCGAGGAAATCGAACGCTTCGCCACGGTACCCCTGGAAATCTCCATGACCGGCTTGCCTGGCCTGACCGAGATGCGCTCGCTCAACAAGCCCGGCTTGTCGTTGATCACGCTGGTGTTCACCGACAAGACCGATGTGTATTTCGCTCGTCAGTTGGTGATGGAACGCTTGCTTGAAGTCGACCATAGACTGCCTAAAGGAATTACGCCAGTACTCGGTCCGGTGTCCACGGGTCTGGGCGAGGTCTATCAATACACAATTGAGCGGCCAGACGATGGCAATCGCACCCTCAGCGTTGAAGAGCTGACCCAGCGCCGCATTGCCCAGGACTGGGTTCTTCGCCCACTGCTGCGCTCAATTTCTGGCGTTGCTGAAATCAACTCACAAGGCGGCTATATCAAGCAGTACCAGATGCTGGTGAATCCGGAACGCCTGCGTCATTACAAGATCAGCATTCAGGAAGTCTTTCAGGCCGTCGCCAATAACAATGCCAACTCGGGTGGTGGCGTACTGCCGCAATTTGCCGAGCAGTATCTGATTCGCGGTGTGGGTCTGGCGCGCGACCTGGAGGATCTGCGTCAGATCGTGCTCAAGGAAAAGGATGGCACACCAGTGTACTTGCGCGATGTCGCTGAAGTCACCATCGGCCATGATGTCCGTCAGGGCGCAGTAATCAAGAATGGCGTGACTGAGTCAGTCGGTGGCGTGGTCATGATGCTGGCCGGAGGTAACGCCAAGGAGATCGTTGGCCGCATCAAGGATCGCGTCAAGGAGATCAACGACCGCGGCATGCTGCCCAACGGTTTGAAGGTCGTACCGTATTACGATCGCTCCGAGTTGGTCGATGCCGCCCTATGGACTGTGACCAAGGTGCTGATCGAAGGCGTGTTCCTGGTGGTGATTGTGCTCTTCCTCTTCCTCGGCGATGTGCGCTCTTCTGTCATCGTGGTGGCGACACTGGTGCTGACGCCACTGCTCACTTTCTTCTGCATGAACAAGCTAGGGATCTCAGCCAACCTGATGTCGCTGGGCGGCTTGGCTATCGCCATCGGCCTGATGGTGGATGGCTCGGTGGTGATGGTGGAAAACGCTTTTGCCCGGCTTGGTGAAGCGGCCAATACGGGTGAGAGGCATAACCGCGTCATTCTGCGTGCTGTGGTTGAAGTTGCCACGCCGGTGATCTTTGGTGTCGGCATCATCATTCTGGTATTCCTGCCACTGATGACATTGCAAGGCATGGAAGGCAAGATGTTTGCTCCGCTCGCCTATACGATTGCAATTGCGCTGGCTATCTCGTTGGCATTATCGCTGACACTATCGCCGGTCCTCTCGTCCTATTTGCTCAAGCCTCCCGCACATGGCGACGGCGATCACGACACCAAACTGATCCGCTTCATGAAAAAGCATTACATGAAGCTGCTGCATCTGGCACTGGGCAATGAGAAGCGCACCATCTTTATCGCAATTGGCGCCTTCGTGTTGACTCTGGGCCTGCTGCCTTTGCTGGGCACGGCCTTCATTCCAGAAATGAAGGAAGGCTCGGTTGTACCGGGTATCAATCGCGTACCGAATATCTCGCTGGACGAGTCCATCAAGATGGAAATGGAGGCCATGCGTCTGGTCATGCAAGTGCCGGGTGTGAAGTCTGCGGTATCCGGTGTCGGCCGCGGCGAATCGCCGGCTGACCCGCAAGGCCCGAATGAATCGACGCCTATCGTCAGCCTGCTGCCGCGCGACAAATGGCCGTCCGGCTGGAATCAGGACGATATCGCTGAAGCCATGCGCGAAAAACTCAAAGCACTGCCCGGTGTGCAGATCGTAATGGCACAACCGATTTCCGACCGTGTCGATGAAATGGTCACCGGCGTGCGCTCGGACATCGCGGTCAAGGTGTTTGGCGATGATATTGATCAGTTGCGCCATATCGCCACGCAAATCTCCAAGGTCGCCCAAGGCATCAAGGGTGCGCAGGACATGCGTGTCGAAAAGGTCTCCGGCCAGCAATATCTGTCGATTGAAATTGACCGCCAGGCCATTGCCCGCCTTGGCCTCAATGTCGCCGACGTCAATGACATGATCGAAACCGCAATCGGCGGCAAGGTCGCCACCGAAATCTTCGAAGGCGAACGGCGCTTCGCTGCGGTGGTACGTCTACCTGAGCAGTTCCGCAATAACGTCGAGGCCATATCCAATATCGTGATGGAATCGCATAGCGGCGCGCAGGTGCGCCTTGATGATATTGCCCATATCCACGTCACCGACGGTCCCGCACAAATCTCACGTGAGCTGGCCAAGCGCCGTATCGTTGTCGGCGTAAACGTCAAAGACCGTGACCTGGGAAGCTTCGTCAAGGAATTGCAGGAAAAAGTTGATCGCAAGATCAAACTGCCTGAGGGTTATTACCTCGAATGGGGCGGCCAATTCCAGAACATGGAACGCGCCTTGGGTCACCTGACCATTATTATCCCGATCACGATTGCGGCGATCTTCTTCCTGCTGTTCCTGCTCTTCAAGTCCTTGCGTTACGCCACGCTGATCATCACCGTGCTGCCGTTTGCATCGATTGGCGGCATCATCGGTCTCTTCATATCAGGCGAATATCTATCGGTGCCGGCGTCTGTAGGATTTATTGCCTTGTGGGGGATTGCGGTCTTGAATGGGGTGGTACTGGTCTCGTATATACGCAAGCTGCGCACCGAGGGCATGAGCGTGCGTGAGGCCGTGATTGAAGGCGCCAAGGTGCGTTTCCGCCCGGTCATGATGACCGCCACCGTGGCCATGCTCGGCTTGATCCCCTTCCTGTTCTCCACTGGCCCCGGCTCTGAAGTGCAGCGCCCTCTAGCCATTGTGGTGATCGGCGGGCTGATTACCTGTACTTTGCTGACACTGGTTGTACTACCGACTCTCTATCGCTTCTCGGATGAAAAGGAACCCGAAGCATGAAAGAAATCAAAGCCATCATCCGCCCCAACAAGCTCTCGCTACTGCGCGACAAATTGATGTTGGTCCCTGGTTTCCCCGGCATGACGGTTGCCAAAGTGGAAGGCTGCAGCGCCCCTACGCGCAACTTTCCCGGCAACCTCAAGGAGGAATTAGTCGACTTCACGCCCAAGGTGAAGATCGAAATCATTGCGCCAGATGAAGTCGTTGAGGCCATTGTCGATTGCATCACCAATGTCAGCCAGACCGGTCAAATTGGCGATGGCCTGGTGTGGCTAAGTGAGGTGGATAGAGCCTGGTTCCTGTACAAGACCACGCCGGGCAAACCTGTCACCTGAGATAAAACACAGGCGTAAAAAAAGCCCACTTAGCAGTGGGCTTTTTCTTGGCCGGGAATCGCTCAGCCTTTCTCGAGCAAGGACCGCAGCATCCACGCATTCTTTTCGTGGATCTCCATGCGCTGCGTAAGCAGATCAGCCGTCGGCTGATCATCCGCTGCATCGGCAATTTTGAATGCTTCACGCGCAGTGCGCGCAACCGCTTCCTGACCGGCGATCAGTTGTTTGATCATATCGATAGCCGGTGGTGTGCCCTCTTCTTCCTTGATCGAAGACAGCTCAACAAACTTCTTGTACGAGCCTGGGGCTGGATAGCCTAGCGAGCGAATCCGCTCAGCGATTGGATCGAGTGCATTCCACAGCTCGGTGTATTGGCCCATGAACATGATGTGCAAGGTCTGGAACATCGGTCCGGTCACGTTCCAGTGAAAATTGTGTGTCTTCAGATACAGGATATAACTGTCAGCCAGCATCTTTGAAAGACCGGCGACGATTTTCTTTCTGTCCTTGTCTGCAATACCAATATTGATAGCACCCATCGTTGTTCTCCTATGTTTCTAACTCAAGCCAAGATCGTTTTTGACGACAGCAACTAGCATAGCACCGGAGGCTATCCCCAGGCTGTCCATATGCCACTGCCATATAATGAAAACCCGGCACCAAGTTGTAATTCTTTCATTCGGTACCGGGCTGGATATACCGCTTCTAAGATTTAACTCGCCAGATCAAA
>DATJIB010000202.1:0-2234 GCA_035493575.1 Rhodocyclaceae bacterium
AGCCAGATAGTTGCGCCGGTCTTTGGACAGCATATTGCGGGCAAGACCGAAGCCGACCGTATCCTGGCCGCGTCGCCATGCCGTGCCCTTGAGTGAGGCACCGAAAGACACAGAGGCATCAGCTTCAACAAAAGCATAGGTCTCGGTATGTCCATCGGCCTTCATGGCGCGCATGAAGACGCCGAGCGAGTCATTCACTGCCTGCTCGGCATTTACACCTAGTCCATACTTGATCTGTTCGCCGTTACGCACGCGCAAAATGGCTTGCGGATCGGCGCCGGGGTTGGCATTGAAACTAGCCAAGGCATCATCAAAGCGTGCCAGTTTGGCGCGGTTGCGCCACGCCAGCAGGCGGACTTTGCCCGGCTGGCCGCCTAGCGTATGCGCGTGCTCCAGCTCCATCTGATCGCCGTAGTGTTTGCCGATGTTGTAATCGCCGGGCAAGCCGTTCGGTTCCTTCGGGCCGGTCATGCGGCCGAAGCGCAAGACCCAGTCATTCAAATACCACTCGCCAGCAAAGCCCCAGCTATAGCCACGCGCATCTGCGGCATAGTCAAAGGCTGGATAGCTCATGAAACTGAAGTTCAGGAATTGGGTGCGCGGATCCTTGGCGTAGGCGTTGTCGTCGAAAATATCGAGCACAGAAAAATTGCCGACAGTCAGCACAAAGCGATTCTTATCGACATTGCCAGCCAGCTGGTTAGCTTCACTTTCCTGATATTCACTGCCACCACCTTGGTTCCAGGTCTGGCGCAGAAAAACGCGCTGTCGATAGATGGTTGGGTTGGTGCCATTGCCACGTACCAGCTCGCCATTGGTAAACGCGCCCAGGCCGACCAAGCCACCGGAAAAAGACTGACCCTGGGCTGATTCAACATTCAGATAAACCTCACCGCCTTGCCAGGGGCGCGCGCCAAGGTAGGCGGTGTTGGTGAAGGTATAGCTGCGCTCCTGATCAGCAATCAAACTGTTCGGCCCGCTATACGGTGAATTGACTGCGCTCTTTCTCTGTACCACCCAGGTCGACTGAAACCAGGCCGCCAGCTCCTGGCTGTCATGGTCAGCGGGAGGCGTCCCTTGTGTTTGGGCGAAGACTGGCTGCGCGGCAAGGGCGCATAGCAGGAGTAGACAGGGCGATTTCATCGCCGGCATTGTATTGCAGGCAGATGACGCTCAGGTTTCAGGCCGCCAATATTTTAGAAGGGCCCGGCGGGCAAGGCTTCAATTGCCGGCTTGGCAAACAGATAGCCCTGTATGTAGCGTACGCCCATCTCTTGCAGGCAATCACACTCGGCCTGGGTTTCTATGCCTTCGGCTACGACGGTGATATCGAGCTTTTTGGCAACGAGAAGTACGCCGGAAACAATGGCCTGGCGCGCGCTGTGGCTATCGATGTCGCGGGTCAACTCCATATCCAGCTTGAGTACCTGCGGCTGAAAAGTGGTGAGCAGGTTGAGTCCGGAGTAGCCGGCTCCAAAGTCGTCAATGGCGGTGGTAAAACCCTGGCGGCGATATTCGTTGAAAATATTGACCAGATGTTTGGGGTCATCAACACGCTCGCCCTCAGTAACTTCAAACATCAAGCGATCTGTTGGAAAGTCGAAATCGCGACTTGCTTCGAGGGTGGCGCGGATGCAGGTCTCGGGTCGGTAAACCGAGTTCGGCATGAAGTTGATGCTGAGTTTGCAGTCCGGGAGTTTGTGCAGTCCGAGTTTGCTTGCCAGCTCAATGGCTTTGACCCGGCAGGACTGATCAAAGCGGTAACGATTTTGGTCATTGACCTGGCCCAGAATAAATCCCGCGCCTTCGCCGTTGGGGCCACGCACAAGCGCTTCGTATGCAAAAGGCCGGCGTAACTCAAGATCGACAATCGGCTGAAAGGCCATGGTGAATTCGAAGCCGAGCGCTGCCGCGTCGCGGCAATCACGACAGCCGACAGGATTGAATGGCGTAGCAAATAGAGTGCTGCTCATGATTTCCCCCATTAGTGTTGAGCCAATGATGTTTCTGTGGGCAATACCCGAGGTTACATCTTTATCAATTTCGCAGGTGTACTACGCTGCCTGAGTCGCTTGTGCAATCGTGGCAAACGCAACAATGACTTCAGATGGTGCCTGCACCAGTTCAATCATCACGCCTTCACCGCCAATGGGGTATTCGTCATTCGCCTTGGGGTGAATGAAGGCCATCATGCGCCCATTGGCACCGGCGCGAATCCCTCCTGGTGTGAAACG
>DATJIB010000203.1:0-6200 GCA_035493575.1 Rhodocyclaceae bacterium
GCTTTCTGAACTGTTGTCGGGCAACTCGAGGGGATGGTAGAACAGCGTGAGCCAGGCAAAGCAGGCACTGCTGAGCGCCAGCAGGGCCGTCAAGGGGCATGGCCGCAACATGGCCGCTCCCAAAACGACCTGGAGCAGATACAGGAAACTGAACGGGTTGGTGGCGCCGCCGGAAAAATACAACTGAGCTGTCAGGACCGCTACATCGACGGTAAGCGAAATAAAGATGTGATCGTTGCTGACTGGATGGCTGCTGCCATTACGTTGCGTGCGCCAGCGCAGGGTGCTAAAGACATTGAAGGCAATAAGCAGACCAAGTACGCCGACCAAGTTGCCGAGTGGAAGTTTGATCAGGAAGACGAAATGCACGAAGGCAATCGTGATGATTTGCCCGGCCACTGCAATCCAGCGGAGCTGGATCAATTGCTGCATGTTGGCGCGGTCGTCCTGGACTGATATGTCAGTCTTTACGGCATTGCTTAACAACCAGTCTCCCCTATCCGCGTGATGGTATTTACGATTCGCGTTTGCGCTCTGAATGGAACAGGTAGGCAATTGCACCTGCAGCCATCAGCGCAAGGGTATACCAGGTGAAGATATAGACCAAGTGGTGGTTGTAGAAACTGATAACGGTGAGGCCGCCCACCGGCTCACCAGCGACGGGAGAAGGCGCTGCATCCGCATCAATGAAATAGGGCGCCACCTGATCCAGGCCGCGGGCGGCAGCGATGGCCTGCACATCGCGTGAAAACCAGCGATTCGCGGCGGGCTCGTTTTTGCGCAGGGCGCTGCCGCCCGGTTCACTAATGCGCAGCAAGCCACTTATGTGGAGCAAGGGACTCGTCTCCTGCGGAGACAAGTGCTGCTCGGTAGGAATGAAACCCCGGTTGATCAGGACGATATTGCCATCCTCTTGACGCAAGGGTGTCAGCACCCAGAAGCCCGGGCCCAGTTCCGTCGATGCCTGTACCAAGGTGGCTGATTGATGCAGAAAACGACCGCTGACTTCGACATGGCGGTATTCAGCGTTGGCGGCATTCACCTGTGGCCATTCTGCAGCAGCGGGGGCGGCAACCGGTGCGGCATGCACGCGCTGGTCGACGCGCTCAATCAGGTCCAGTTTGCGGGTACGCCGTTCTACCTGCCACGTGCCAAGTGCAAACAGCACGCAGAACGAGAAAGCAAAGAAGCTGACGGCGACGTAGAAGCGTGTGGAGTAGGGACGGCGTTGCATTTTCGGGCGCCTCATGGTGAATCGGCCCGCCAGGGACTGGCGAGCCGATCATGGTTTGCTGTGGGCATTGTTGCCCATTGCCTGCCACTTAAGGCATGTTTTTCATTTGTTCAGCCGTAGGCATAGGCATCATATTGCTGTTCAGATGGAACATGACCCAGAGCGAACCGCTCAGGGTGATGACAACCAGCACAATGGTAAAGATCATGGCCATCATGTTCCAGCCGCCTTCAGATTTCGGGCTCATGTGCAGGAAGTACACCATATGCACGACGATCTGAACGGCACCGATGCCAAGCAGCACGATGGAAAGAACGGTCTTGCTGTCAATGATCTTGTCCATGACCAGCCAGAATGGAATAGCGGTCAGGATGACGGACAGAATGAAGCCGACGACATAGTCGTACAGGCTGCCATGGTTTGCGTCATCACTATGGTGATCGTCGTGATGAGCGTGTGTGCCGTGAGTAGCGTTGCTCATACCAGGGTCCCCATCAGATAAACAAAGGTGAAAACGCCGATCCAGACGACGTCAAGGAAGTGCCAGAACATCGACAGGCAGCTGACGCGGCGCTTGTTCTCATAGGTAATGCCGTGCTTTTTGAGCTGGAACATCAGGGTAACCAGCCACACGATACCGAAGGTGACGTGCAGACCGTGAGTGCCGACCAATGCGAAGAATGAAGTCAGGAACGCACTGCGTTGCGGACCGGCACCTTCGTGGATGAGGTGATGGAACTCATAGATTTCCAGGCTCAGGAAGGCCAGTCCGAAGAGGCCGGTGACGCCCAGCCAGAACAGAGTCTTGCCGACCTTCTTCTTGTACATTTGCAGCATGGCAAAGCCATACGTAATGGACGAGAGCAGCAGGAAGGCCGTGTTCAGTGCCACCAGTGGCAGATCAAAAAGATCTGCGCCGGACGGGCCCGCCGCGTAATTGCGGCCAAGCACGCCATAGGCAGCGAAGAGCATGGCGAAGAGCAGACAGTCACTCATCAGGTAGAGCCAGAACCCGAGCATGGTTCCGTTCTCTGGATGGTGTTCCTCTTTGAGGTAGAAGCTTTCGCTGGTACGGATACCAGCGGCTCCAGCAGTAGCGGCGTGTGTATTAGACATGGTTGGCGAGCAGACGAGTACGTTCGTTTTCGACAGCGACTACTTCCTCAGCAGGGATGTGGTAATCGCGGTTGTAATTGAAGGTGTGGGTAATGATGGCGGCCAAGAGAGCGATGAAGCCGACGATGGCTGGCAGGTACATGTGCCAGATCAGGGCAAAGCCGATGACGGCACTGATAGCGGCAATGATGAAACCGGCGCCAGTGTTCTTAGGCATGTGGATCGCAATGAAACCCTCGGTCGGACGCTTGAAGCCGTGCTTCTTCATGTCAAACCAGGCATCTTGTTCATGCACAACAGGTGTGAAGGCGAAGTTGTAATCTGGTGGTGGCGACGAGGTCGACCATTCCAGCGTACGGCCATCCCATGGATCACCCGTGACGTCGGCGTATTCCTTGCGCTTCCAGATGCTGACACCGATCTGGATGAAGAAACAGGCGATACCAAGACCAACCAGGCCTGCGCCTACCGCTGCGATCTGGAACCAGATTTGCAGTGAGGTATCGTCAAAGTGGCTCATGCGGCGGGTCACACCCATCAGGCCCACGACATAGAGTGGCGTGAAGGCAACCCAGAAGCCGACAAACCACAACCAGAAGGAGTGCACGCCCCACTTGTAGTCGAGCTTGAAGCCAAAGGTTTTCGGGAACCAGTAGTTGATTGCGGCGAAGGCGCCGAACACCACGCCGCCGATGATGACGTTGTGGAAGTGGGCAATCAGGAACAAGCTGTTATGCAGCACGAAGTCAGCTGCTGGCACTGCCAGCATCACGCCGGTCATACCGCCGATCACGAAGGTGACCATGAAGCCGACGGTCCACATCATAGGCAGCTCGAAACGGATGCGGCCGTGATACATGGTGAATAGCCAGTTGAACAGCTTGGCGCCGGTCGGGATCGAGATGATCATGGTCGAGATGCCGAAGAACGAGTTTACGCTCGCGCCGGCACCCATGGTGAAGAAGTGATGCAACCAGACGATATACGACAGGATGGTGATCACCAGGGTGGCATACACCATCGAGGAATAACCAAACAGACGCTTGCTGGAGAAGGTGGCGACAACTTCAGAGAAGATGCCGAACACTGGCAGTACCAGAATGTAGACCTCTGGGTGACCCCAGATCCAGATCAGATTCACATACAGCATGGCGGAGCCGCCAAGGTCTGAGGTGAAGAAGTTGGTATCGACGTAGCGGTCCAGGGACAACATGGCCAGCACGGCGGTCAGGATCGGGAAAGCGGCCACGATCAGGATGTTGGTACACAGTGCAGTCCAGGTGAACACGGGCATCTTCATCATGGTCATGCCAGGCGCGCGCATCTTGATGATGGTGACGATCAGATTAACCCCGGAGAGCAGTGTTCCGACCCCCGCGATCTGCAAGGCCCAGATGTAATAGTCGACCCCCACATCCGGGCTCGCAATAATGCCCGACAGAGGTGGGTAAGCCAGCCAACCGGTCTTGGCGAATTCGCCGACGAACAGCGAAACCATGATCAGGGCAGCGCCACAGGCGGTCATCCAGAAGCTGAAGTTGTTCAGGAACGGGAAGGACACGTCGCGTGCACCGATCTGCAGCGGCACGATGTAGTTCATCAGACCGGTCACGATAGGCATGGCGAAGAAGAAGATCATGATTACGCCGTGTGCGGAAAACACCTGGTCGTAATGGTGCGGTGGCAGGAAGCCAGGGTTGTCGCCAAACGACATGGCCTGGTGCGCACGCATCATGAGTGCATCGGCGAAGCCGCGCAGGAACATGACCAGACCGAGAATCATGTACATGATGCCGATCTTCTTGTGGTCGATACTGGTAATCCAGTCGCGCCACAGCGGTACCCACAGTTTGAAGTAGGTCAGCGCGCCCACGACGGCAATGCCGCCGAGGATGACGCCGATAAAGGTCATGATCAGAATGGGCTCATGATAAGGAATCGCTTCCAACGTGAGCCGGCCAAAGATCATTTTGGCGAGGTCGAAGTGTTCAGGCATCTCGATATCTACTTAAGGTTATGAATTCGTTTGCGGCTTAAAGGGTCTTGGCTTCGCTGGCAAGGCCAGTTGGAGCTTCGGGTGTGCACAAGGCGCCCACGTAGGTCTTCTGCGTGGAGGCATTGAGGCCAATCTTGGTGCCGATCATGGCATTCGAAGCCAGGTTGTAAGTACCCGTTTTGCCCTGGCCGCCCTTTGCATCGATGGCGGCGATATCGCGTGCGCACATGCGATTGGATTCAACACAGCGATTCAGCACGGCGTCGAAAAGCTTGGCATCGACCTTGGCAAAGCGTTGCACAGGATCGCGTTCCGATGGCTGTTCCAGCTTCAGATAGGTTTCACGCGTCAGGGCTTGGCCGTCCTTGCGATTGGTCTCAACCCAATTGGCAAAATCGGCTTCATTCATACCGTGGAACTTGAAACGCATGCCGGAAAAGCCAGCGCCGCTATAGTTGCCGGAGAAGCCTTCAAAAGCACCTTCCTTGTTGATGACCGCATGCAGCTTGGTTTCCATGCCAGGCATGGCGTAGATTTGACCAGCCAGTGCCGGGATGAACAGCGAGTTCATCATGGTCGTCGAGGTAATGTGGAACTCGATTGGGCGATCTACTGGCGCAGCCAACTCATTTACCAGTGCAATGTTTTGCTCTGGATAGATGAACAGCCACTTCCAGTCCATGGCCACGACTTCAACCACCAGCGGCTTGGTATCCATGGGAACCTCGCGGCCTTCGGAGATGCGCTCCAGCGGACGGTAGGGATCCAGTTCGTGGGTGCTGACCCAGGTGATTGCGCCCAGCGCAATAATAATGACCAGCGGTGCAGCCCAGATGACCAGTTCCAGAATGGTCGAGTGGTGCCACTCTGGGTTGTAGGTTGCCTCGGTATTGCTGGCGCGGTATTTCCACGCAAACAGCAAGGTCAGCACGATGACCGGGATGATGACGATCAGCATCAGCCATGTGGAGGTAATCAGAAGGTCTTTTTGCTGTACGGCGATGTCGCCCGAAGGGGACAGCGACACCATATTGCAGCCAGACAGCAGAAGGGACAAGAGGGTACCCAGAAGGAGCGGGCGCTTGAGTCGGAGCATGGTTAGCGATTTGAACATTTATGGGACTTTCGGAATCTAAGTTAAACGTCTAACTTAGGGAATTAGACATATTGTCCTAGTACCCCCACAAGGCTCGCTTGCCTTACGGGGGCGCGCATATTAACTCAAGCAATCTGCGGCCACATCTACTTCGGAATGCTTTCTTATTTTTTCTGTTTATGGGACTATAAGCATGCCTGTTCCGCATTTTAGACGATACGGGCAGATTGCACACTGCGAGTAACCAATAAGACAGGAAGGAAATCGAATCATGTCGACAATGACTCAAGTACATGCAAGTCCAGAAAGCCTTGATGAAACCATTTGGCGAGCTCCCGAGTCAGACTCGCACGTAACCCCGGGCGAGATCGCCATTGGGGTTCTGATCGGGCGAGCGTCTGAATATTTCGATTTCTTTGTGTATGGACTGGCCTCCGTGCTGGTCTTCCCAACCGTGTTTTTCCCGCACAAGGATACGGTTGAAGCCTTGCTGGCCAGTTTCGTGATTTTCTCCCTGGCTTTTGTGGCGCGCCCAATGGGCACCATCCTCTTCATGCACTTACAGAAGAAGTGGGGACGTAGCGGCAAGCTCACCGCAGCCTTGTTCCTGCTCGGTACGGCAACGGTCAGTATCGGCTTTCTGCCCAGTTATGCGACGCTAGGCGGCAGTGCTATTGCGTTGCTAGTGGTGCTGCGCATCCTGCAAGGCATCGCCATTGGCGGCTCCTGGGATGGTTTGCCTTCTCTTTTGGCTATCA
>DATJIB010000204.1:0-4029 GCA_035493575.1 Rhodocyclaceae bacterium
GGCCAGATAGCAAACCACACCAGCAACAATGCCGATGAAGAATGCGGCCATTGGACTGACAAAACCGGAGGCTGGCGTAATTGCGACCAGACCGGCAACTGCACCCGAGGCAATACCCAGCGCGCTTGGACGACCACGCACCAGCCATTCAATACACATCCATGAAAAGGCGGCTGTGGCGGTGGCAATTTGCGTGACTAACATGGCCATCCCGGCGTGGGCATCAGCTGCAATGGCAGAACCTGCATTGAAACCGAACCAGCCTACCCACAACATGCCACAGCCAATCATGGTCAGCACCAGATTGTGCGGGCTCATGGGTTCGCGACCAAAGCCGCGGCGACGACCAAGAACGATGGCGCAAACCAGACCCGCCACACCCGCATTGACGTGCACCACAGTGCCACCGGCGTAATCAAGCACACCCATTTGTGCCAGCCAGCCGCCGGGTTCCCAGACCCAATGCGCAATCGGTGCGTAGATCAGAATCGACCACAGCAGCATGAACCAGCACAAGGCCGAGAATTTGAAACGTTCGGCAAAAGCACCAGGAATGAGTGCCGCGGTGATGATGGCAAAGGTCATTTGAAACATGGAAAACACAGTTTCAGGGATGTTGGCACCGGCCACACCAGCCAGACCGTCTGGCAGCATGCCGTCCATGAACAAGCGATCAAGCCCGCCAATAAAACCATTACCGGGGCGCATGGCCAGGCTGTAGCCGATCAGGCTCCAGGTCAGGGTCACGATTACTGCGGTGGCGAAAATCTGGCTGCACATCGACAGCACATTCTTCTTGCGCACCATGCCACCGTAGAACAGGGCCACGCCAGGCAGGGTCATCAGCAAGACGAGGGCCGTAGAGGTTAGCATCCAGGCCGTATTGCCACTATCCAGCTTGGCTTCCGGTACCGCGGCTTCAGCAGCAGGTGCTGCCACTGGAGCGGCGGCGGGCGCTGGTGTGGCAACACCCTCTGTCGAGGTATCAGCCGTGGTTGCAGCCTCCGATATGGCCGGGCGAGGCGGAGTGGCTTCGGGGGCCTGGGCGTAGCTGAGACCAGAAACTTGGATGGCCGCCATTAAGATAGTGCGGCTAATAAGTCGGAAAACACGGGTGCGTAGCAGGCTTGAGGTCATAGGACGTTCCCAATCAATAATGCAGCTCTAACTGCAAGACCCATGCCATGGTTCATTTTGTGTGGTTTCACCGGATTGAGCGGTTTTAAGTGACGTTTACGCTCCACCATGAAACACGTGCCCCAATAAATGCACTTGTGCGGTGCAGCATCAGCGCTTTGATTTATAGGGAAATCTAGGCGGCTTGGGCTGGATCCTGGCGCATGTTAAAATTACCCTCCCAGCCGCTGTCTGCGGCGCCCGCGTCGTCGGCGCGTGGTTTTTTGCATTTCGCATAAGAACGGATTCAGTATGAGCACCGGAAACAGCAACGACTCCCTCACCATTGCCGGCAAGGCCTATGCCTCGCGTTTGATCGTTGGTACCGGCAAGTACAAGGATTTTGCGGAGACTCAAGCCGCGGTCGAAGCCTCCGGTGCCGAAATCATCACCGTCGCCATTCGCCGCATGAATATCGGCCAGGATCCTAACCAGCCGTCCTTGCTGGATATCCTGCCGCCGTCGAAGTACACACTGCTGCCGAACACGGCCGGTTGTTATACGGCTGATGAAGCGGTGCGCACCCTGCGTCTGGCGCGTGAACTGCTCGATGGCCATAAATTGGTCAAGCTGGAAGTACTGGGCGATCCGCACACCCTGTTCCCGAATATGCCGGAGACATTGAAGGCCGCCGCGACATTGGTCAAGGAAGGTTTCGATGTCATGGTCTATTGTGCTGACGATCCGATCCAGGCCAAGATGCTGGAAGAGATTGGCTGTTGCGCCATCATGCCGCTGGCATCCTTGATCGGTTCGGGCATGGGCATTCTCAATCCGTGGAATCTGAATCTCATCATTGATCAGGCCAAGGTGCCGGTACTGGTTGATGCTGGCGTGGGTACGGCTTCCGATGCTGCCATTGCACTCGAGCTCGGCTGTGATGGCGTACTGATGAACAGTGCCATTGCCCATGCCCAGAATCCGGTACTGATGGCGAGCGCCATGAAGAAGGCGGTGGCCGCCGGCCGCGAAGCCTTTCTTGCCGGCCGCATGCCCAAGAAGCTTTACTCCGCCATTCCAAGTTCGCCGACAACCGGCCTCATCGGTAAGTAAACCGGTGCGCACACCTCGTCTGCTGGCCGGATTGATTGCACTGGCTGGTGCTTTTGCCCAGACCGCACTGGCCTTCGATCAGCCACCGGCCAAGCCGGAGTTGCCCTTGGTCTCGATTGAACGGCAGGGTTATGCGTTCGAGTTTCCTCGCGTGCTGGCACAACAGCGGTTATTTGGCATTGCCCATGGCGTGTCCTTGCTTGCGGCCTCTTGTCTGGATGTGAAAGACAAAGCCGATGCAGCAGCGGATGCATACAGTAAATGGCGTGATCAACAAGAGGCCGCGATTGATCGCGCTGAACACGAGCTGGCGCATTTTTATTTTGGTGCGCGTGCAGATGAGGCCGAGTGGTCGCATATTGTGCGCGCCCTGAATCTGCGTGAGAGCCTGGGCATGGCGCCAGATTCGGAGCAATTGTCTGCTGCCTGTGCGACCTTGCCCACCGCATTGCAGCAGCCTCGTTATGATCTCGCTGCCATGCTGCGCTTGGAAGAAGCGATGGCTGCCGTTGTCTTGAACAGCCGCGTCGAAACGCAAGTGAAGGTATGTGCCGCACGCTTACCGGAAGTCGAGCGCCCCAAGCTGCAGCAGCGCCTGACTGAGTGGCAGGCAAAAAATGCGCAGCTGGCAGTACAAGCACAAGCCCAACTGCAAAGCATATGGCAGGCAACCCCTAATCAGAAAACTGCTGATGCCTGGCTGCAAACCCTGCCCACACGTTTCAGTAATCCGCCTGCAGCAACCTGTATGGCCTTGCCGGAATGGTTGCAAAGTCGCGCGGCAAGCCTGGCTGCCAACTTTGAACTACCGCCTGATCCTGTCGTAGCGAGTATTCCGCACGAGGACAATGTAGTACTGCCAGTAGTCCCTGCCGAAGTGCTTGCGCCCCTGCCTCCGCCTGAGCAAGAGGCCAGCCCGATTGCGACATTGACGCCCGTGGCCGTAGAGCACGATGGTGATAGCCAAGCACAGAGCTATCCGAACCTGTTTGATTTTGTAATGAGATTATTTGATGAGCGATCCAACGACTCCACCGAAGACCCCAGCGTCCCCACCCGAGCCCGATCGCCACGCGCATATCCGTAGTTTCGTTCTGCGCCAGGGACGTTTGTCCAATGCGCAGCAAAGGAATTGTGAAACGCTGATGCCGGTATGGGGGATTCCCTATGCCGTCGGCTTGCTCGATTACTGCAGTGTGTTCGGCCGCTCTGCGCCGACGATTCTGGAAATCGGTTTTGGCATGGGCGACTCCACTGCCACGATCGCACTGGCACACCCCGAGAACAATTATCTGGCGCTGGAAGTGCACACGCCTGGCGTCGGCAATCTGCTGAAACTTATTCAAGAGCAGAACATTCCGAACATCCGCATCATTCAACATGATGCAGTTGAAGTGCTGCGCGACATGCTGTCTTTGAATTCATTGGCCGGCGTACATGTGTTTTTCCCTGACCCCTGGCCGAAGAAAAAACAGCAGAAGCGCCGTTTACTGCAAGGGCCTCTTGTTAAAAATCTGGCTGAGCATCTGATTCCCGGTGGCTATCTGCACAGTGCGACGGACTGGGAAGAGTATGGTCAGCAGATGCTGGATGTTTACTCTGCTGAGCCGCTGCTCGAAAACACCGCGGACGGTTTTGCACCCAAGCCTGAGTATCGGCCTTTGACCAAGTTTGAGGCGCGGGGGATTCGGCTTGGGCATGGGGTTTGGGATGTAGTGTTTCGGAAGCGGGCTTGATTGTGTGCCGTGTTACAAAACAACAAGGGAGCCGAGGCTCCCTTGTTGTTTTGTGTAGTCTGCT
>DATJIB010000205.1:0-9270 GCA_035493575.1 Rhodocyclaceae bacterium
TACGGCTAATTCCATCCACGCGGCATAAATCTTCTACGGTTGCCGCTAACACGCCTTGCAAGCCGCCGAAATGCGCCAATAACTTCTTGCGCCGTGTAGGACCCACACCCGCTACGTTCTCCAGACTTGAGTGACCACGCGCCTTGGCGCGCCGCGCACGGTGGCCAACGATAGCGAAGCGATGTGCTTCATCGCGAATTTCCTGCACCAGATGAAACCCCGGGTTATCCATGGCCAGGTGCAAAGGCTCATCACGACCATGAACAAACAAGGTCTCCAGGCCCGGCTTGCGCCCTTCTCCCTTGGCCACACCGACACTGCACATATGCTCCAGCCCCAGCTCGGTGAACACTTCGCGCGCCACACCATGCTGGCCCTTGCCACCATCAATCAGAATCAGATCCGGCGCCACCGCTTCGCCGCTGGCAACCTTTTCATAACGTCGGGTCAATGCCTGGCGCATGGCGGCGTAGTCATCGCCGGGCGTAATACCGCTGATATTGAAACGGCGATATTCGCTGTTCTTCATCGCGCCATCGACGCACACCACGCATGAGGCCACTGTGCCCTCGCCTTGCGTATGGCTGATGTCGAAGCACTCGATACGCGCGGGCGGATCGGCCAGGTCCAGCGCTTCGCGCAGCGCCTCCAGACGACTACCGGAGCGCACAGCGTTCAGGCGCCGCGCTTCAATTGCCAGGTGGGCATTCTTCTCGGCCATGGACAGCCATGCACGCTCCATTTCATTGCGCGGCATCGCCACCGTGACTTTATGTCCCGCCGATTCAAAGACCGCCATTACAGCCTCTGCCACATCATGAGCAACCAATAAACGTGTGGGCGGTGGATGCAATAGGTAATGTTGTTCGATGAAAGCCGTCAGCCCCTCGGCCTCATCACCATGCAGACCGGACGATGTGCCTTTCGGAAACTGCGCCCGATCGCCCATATGCTGACCACTGCGCACCATGGCCAGATTAATACATAGCGCGTCCGAACCCGCCACAGCGGCAATGATGTCCACATCCTCGTCGCCGGTTGAGCTGACGTACTGCCTATGTAGCACAGCTTGCAGCGCCCGAATCTGGTCGCGCCATTGCGCCGCCTGCTCAAATTGCATGGCACTGGCGGCGGCCTGCATTTTCTCGGTTAGATCATCGATGACCTCACTATGCCGGCCGCGCAGAAACAGCTCGGCCAGACGCACATCGTGCGCATAGTCTTCCTTGGAGATAAAACCGACGCAGGGCGCTTTGCAACGCTTGATCTGATGCAGCAGACAAGGCCGCGAGCGATTGCGGAAGACTGCCTCTTCGCAGGTTCGCAACAAGAAGGTCTTTTGAATTAGCTGAATACTTTCGCGCACCGCCAAGCCGCTTGGAAACGGCCCAAAATATTTGGCCTTCTTGTCAAAGCCACCACGGTGATAGGCCAACCGTGGAAACTCGCTCGCGGTCAAAGCAATATAGGGATATGACTTGTCGTCGCGAAAAAGAATGTTGTATTTCGGCGCCAGTTTCTTGATCAGCGTGTTCTCAAGAATCAGGGCTTCCGCTTCGCTACGCGTGGCGGTGGTTTCAACATTCGCCACTTGCTGCAACATCAGAGCAATGCGCGGACTATGGCCGGTCTTCTGAAAATAAGAGCTGACACGGCGCTTGAGATTCTTGGCCTTGCCAACATACAGCACCTCACCCACCGCACCCAGCATGCGATACACACCCGGATCTTCGGTCAGGGTGGCAAGAAAGCCCTTGGCGTCGAAACCCGTTGAAGACACTTGTTCTTCAGTTGCATCGGATTTGAGTTGCTCTGGAGACATCGTGAATGTTAAGTCCTGAAAAAGCGGCAAATATTGACAGCTAAAGTGGCTCGGATGCTATCACGAGCGATCCACACACCCGGCCCAAACAAAGCAAGTGACTGTCACAACAGGCTAGTTCAAGAAACACTGACGCATGCTTGCATGCCGCTATCGCCCGGCAGTTTTTGCCGAAAAAAGTGTCCCGCCCAATCAACTCAATACACAACTGACAGCCCTTAACAAAACGTCAGCCTCACCTCAGTTTTGCCTTACACAAGATTACGCATCTTTGCACTCCAGGGCCTGTAAACACAAGGCCTTTGGCCGATATATTGCATAGGTGAGTGAGCCTCGCCTGGCGTAGAGGCAAAACAGAAATGGGTTCGACTCAAAGTAAAACAAGAACCCATTTGTACCCATTATGTTTTAGGAGATATTCCATGAGCACTTCAATTGGCAGTGCGACGACTTACTCGTCCGCCTACACATCCATCAATCTAAACCGAAATAAAGCGAACACCGACAAGCTGGCCGAGTCGCTATTTTCCAAGCTGGATACCAAGAACCAGGGCTATATCAGCCAAAGCGATCTCGAATCGGCCTTCAGCTCAGTCGGCAGCACCTCGTCCTCCTCCAGTACTTCTGACAGCACCAGCACTGCAGATGCCCTATTCAAGAAGCTGGATAGTGATGGCGACGGCAAAGTCACCGAGTCGGAGCTCTCCTCTGCGCTACAAAAAGCAGCGGATCAGCTGAGTGCCCAGTTCGATAGCCAACGCGTCCATGGTGGCGGCCACCCTCATGGCGCCGGCGGCCCGCCACCCGGACCACCACCATCGGACAGCAACAGTAGCGAAGACACGGGCTTCACCCAGGATCAATTGACCGCCATGGCCAATGATTCGAACACCGACACCAACGCGGCCAGCCTGTTCAGTGCCCTGGCGGCCAACTTCACAGCTGCCGACAGCAATGGTGATGGCAAGATCACGCACGACGAAGCCTTTGCCTATAAGGATTCGGTAAGCGGTGCCAGCAACTCGTCCTCAGGCACCGCCGCGTCCAGCCTGAGCAGCCTGCTGTCGACGGGTTCCAGTAGCAGCGACACCAGCTCCAGCACCGACACAGCCAGCTCAGAGGCCCAGTTTCTGGCGCAAATTTTAAAGCTGGCGCAGTCTTACGGCATTTTCAGCGCCGATTCCAGCACCACCCGCAGCAATAGCATCTCAGTAACTGCCTGATCGCGCGCTCGGCGCTCCATCTCAGACGGCCACCTCGGTGGCCGTTCTTTTTTTTTCACTACGGCTGCGGCATAGCCGCTGGCGATTAGAATCTATACCTTGTCTCGACCGTAACGCTTTTCATGCATCAAGCCCCTCCAACGTGCGATATTTTTTGCCGAGTCATTGATAACTACGGCGACATCGGCGTGTGCTGGCGCCTGGCGCGCCAATTGCAGGAAGAATATGGCTGGCAAATGCGCCTGTGGGTGGATGAACTCAGTGTGTTCAAGCAATTGGCACGCGAACCGGGTGGCGTGGATGTGCGCGCTTGGGAAGCCCCCTTTCCGCAGGTGACTCCAGCAGAAATAGTGATTGAAGCCTTTGCCTGTGAGCTGCCGGAAAACTATCTCAGCGCCATGGCCCAAGCCAGCACCAAACCGACCTGGATCAACCTTGAATATCTGAGCGTTGAAGACTGGAGCAGCGGCTTTCATGGCCAACCCTCGCCGCATCCGAGACTACCGCTCACCAAACACTTTTTTTTTCCCGGAGTTCTGCCGGGCAATGGCGGCACGCTGTGTGAGCATGACCTGCTAGCGCGCCGCGACAGCTTCGACATTACCGCTGCGCGACTGCACTACACGACCAAACCAGAGGGCCTGTGGACCTTTCTGTTTTGCTACGACAACCCGGCCCTGCCCTTTTTGCTGAATAGCTGGGCGGCCAGCGAGCGTCCCGTTCATTGCCTGATAGCTGCCGGCAAAGCGCATGAGCAAGTCTCGCGCTGGCTTGGCAAACCTATCATCCCGGGCTTGGTCCAGCAAAGCGGACAACTTTCGCTCTACGCCCTGCCTTTTGTTGCGCAAAGTGAGTTCGATAAATTTCTGTGGATGAGCGATTTGAATTTCGTGCGCGGTGAAGATTCTTTCTGCCGTGCTCAGTGGGCCGCGCTTCCCTTTATCTGGCAAATCTACCCGCAAGCCGGTGAAGCGCATCACCTCAAACTTGACACCTTTTATCGCCATTACGATTTTGGCCTGACCCCAAGCAGTCAGACTGCGCTGGACTCATTCAGCGTGCTTTGGAACGGCATGGCCCCATCGACACAAGAATCGACCACCACGGCCTGGCGCCAACTGTCTGCGGCCTTGCCCACACTGCATGCACAGGCCATCAGCTGGCAAAAGCAGCTGGCGCAGCAGGGAAATCTTGCCGAAAATCTGGCTATTTTCTGTAAAAGGCTTTAAAATTTCGGGCTTTACATTTTCACCAACTTAACCGTCTGAATCATGAAAACCGCTCAGGAACTCCGCGCAGGCAATGTCATCATGGTGGGTGCCGATGCACTCGTCGTTCAAAAGGCCGAATACAACAAGTCAGGCCGTAACTCCGCCGTGGTCAAGATGAAGATGAAGAATCTTCTGACCGGCGCGCCAAGCGAGTCCGTCTACAAGGCTGACGACAAGTTTGAAGTCGTTCAACTGGAACGCAAGGAAGTAACTTACTCTTACTTCAGCGACCCAGCTTATGTGTTCATGGACGCCGAGTACAACCAATACGACGTTGATGGCGAAAACATGACCGATGCCCTCAAGTACCTTGAAGACGGCATGCCTTGCGAAGTCGTGTTCTACGATGGCAAGGCCATCTCGGTTGAACTGCCAAACACCGTTGTGCGTGAAGTGATCTACACCGAGCCAGCCGTCAAGGGCGATACTTCCGGCAAGGTCATGAAGCCCGCCAAGCTTTCCACTGGCTTTGAACTGCCAGTGCCGCTGTTTGTGGATATCAATGACAAGATCGAAATCGACACCCGCACCGACGAATACAAGGCGCGCGTGAAGTAAAAAACCTCCAATCGCTTAGCGATTGGGCAGGTATGAAAAAGGCAACTTCGGTTGCCTTTTTTTTGCCCGGGCTTAACCGAGCAAACCGCGCACGCCCATGGCTAGGCCGACTACCACGACGAGTGCCGTGAATCCATACTGCAGGTAGCGCGTACTGATTCGATGCACAAACATACGCCCGACCACCATGCCTGCGGCGGCAAAAGGCACAGTCACCTCCATAGGCACTTCCACGCCGTGCCAAGCCGCCATGATGATCCCTCCGGTGGACACCATAGCCATCACCAGCAACACCGTCGCAATCACGCCCTGCATAGAAATATCTGTCACTCGGCGCAACATGGGCACCATGATGAAGGCGCCCCCGACCCCCAGTAGGCCCGTAAACATGCCCGTAGTCGCGCCAATTGCGGATACAACTGCGCCTGTTTTCCAGGTCCAGACCAAACGCCCGGTATTCTGATCCACGTGACACAGCGCCGTATCGGTATGCATGCCGGGGAGAGCCTCCTCTGCCCTGACAGCCCGAAATTGCCGCACAGCAATCATCAGCATCAGGACCGCAAAAACCAGATTCAAGGCACGCTGTGAAAACACCTGCCCCAATTGCACGCCGACCGCCGAGAAGGGAATGCCGACCAGGGCCATCAGGATGGCCGCGCGATAACGCGCCTGCTTTTTGCGAAGCCCATCCAGGGCACCGATGCTCGCACTAATGGCCACTGCCACCAGGGCCACCGGCATGGCCTGTGCAATCGTCCAGTCCAGCGACAACACCAAGGCAGGCACCGCCAGAATGCCCCCGCCAGATCCAGTAAGACCCATGATGGCGCCGACCAAAGCACCCAATATCAGAACTGTGCTCATTCAGTTTCCGCAGCAAGACCACAAGGCTAGGAAAAATATATTGATGTCGGTGGACATGCAATCAAGGCTGCCGCGGAATCTACAAAGAAAAAAAGCCGCCCTAGTTTCCCAGGACGGCCTCTACTAAGGCAGTAAAACTTTTTAGACGGGCAGCTTGCGGCGACGCAGACCGGCCAGACCGAGCAGACCCAGACCGGCCAGCGCCATCGAGGTTGGTTCTGGAACACTGGAAGTACGGATGGTGCCGCTGAATGGCGAAGTCCAACCTGGAATGGAGCCGCCAGGATTAACGGTCAGACCTTGACCATCACGTGGATCGCCTGACAAATCAACCAGACTGCCATCAGCAAAAAGGTTTTCTGCGATGCCGCCATTCACATCCAGGTAACCGCCTGCGCTTAGCGAGCCAACGGTACGGTTAAGCATGCTTTGATAATCTTCTGCTGCATGAGCTGGATCCGAGCTAACACCACCTGCAAAACTCGCCGTCACCCAAGCTTGACCCAACTGCTGCACCGAAGCACGACTTGCAGCGGAAGCGCCAGCACTCAGTGCGGCGTTGTACGCGGACAAGCTATTTACCAACCACAGGGACAAAGAGCCACCAGTGGAAAAAGTCTGTTGCACCGTTTGGCCAAACAGCGAACCAACGTTACCGGAGGTATCTACCAGGCCACCATAGGTACCGACCAGATATTCACCATTGGTACCTGCATTCCACAGCTGATCGCCAAGAGCGCCGCCGCCTGCATCCTTGTAGATGCCGGTGACCTTAACCATGCCCCAGGCATCTTCTCCAGCAACAGCACCTGCAACGCTACCAACTTGCGCTGCATTGCCGCCAGCGGCAGAGCTGAAGCTGTTGTTGTAAATGGCACTGGAACTCACACCAGCAATCGTAAATACGACGCCACCGGTATAGTTGATGGTCAGTGCTTGTGCTGGAGCTGCCATCGCAAAGGCGGCACCTACTGCAGCGGTCATTACAATCTTCTTCAACATGTGTTGCATCCTTATCAAGGTTCGACGAGGCAAAGCCTCATATTTGCAGCTTTATAAGCAGACACTGTGCCAGGCTCTGTATATACAAATTAACTTAATGATTTATAATATTTTTTTCATAACCCATGGCTGGCAAATAAAAGCCGTTTTGGTAGAGTATGTAAATAAACCCGACAAAATACTTGGCCACAAAATCAACACAAATGAAACCATTTAAAATGGTGTGAATACAAATTCAAATATGACTTGCACACACGTGGAACCCTGCCTGCACAAGTAGGACTAAGCGTACTATTCCCCACCCCTCTACTCAGCACACATTCACCTCATGCCACTCTTCCGATCACTACACCATCTGGTGTTCGTCGGCATACTCCTCGTTTCGGGCATAGCTCACGCGATCAGTGATCGTGCGTCAACCGAACAAGTTCAAGTACAGCTCATTGCCGCGACAGATAGCGTTCGCCCTGGTGGCACTGTCACGCTGGGGCTAAGACAGCGCATCATTCCTCACTGGCATACCTATTGGCAGAATGCTGGCGATTCGGGCATGCCAACCAGCATCAGCTGGAAGTTACCCGCCGGTGCCAAAGCAGGAGACATCCAATGGCCGTTGCCGAGTCACTTCGAACTTGGCAGCATTACCAATTACGGCTACGCAGATGAAGTCACGCTGCTCACCACGATCAGCGTTCCGGCCTCAGCAAAACCCGGGACCAGCTTTCCGATTCATGCCAGCGTCAATTGGCTGGTCTGCCAAGAGATCTGCATTCCTCAGCAAGTCGAACTGGCACTGAATCTACCAATCGTCGCCGCAAACACACCATCGCCCAGACTCAATCCAGCGATCCAGTTGGCGCAGCAAAAGCTGCCGGTGAACAGCCCGTGGCCGGCGTCAGTCAATGTCAGCAAGAAGACACTGAGCCTGCGTATCGACACCACCGAATTACAGGGTGCCGGTGTTACGGATGTGCGGTTTTATCCGCTCAAATGGGGCGTTATCGCCCACAACGCCGCTCAATCAGTCAATACCGATGCAAAGTCATTGACGCTGACGATGCAAGCCGGTGAAGCCCCGCTTAAAGTCGGAGAAACTTTGGCTGGCGTTCTGACCATTACTGAAAACACGGCCAACGGTCCACTGACACGCGGCTTCAATGTCCAGGCGCAAAGCGCTACGACAGTCGAGACTGGGCCTAGCTTTATTGCAGCACTCCTACTGGCATTAATAGGCGGTGCAATTCTCAATCTGATGCCATGCGTGTTCCCTGTGCTTTCAATCAAAGCACTGTCACTACTCAAGCAAGGACACAACAGCCGGCACGAGGTGCGCCTGCATGGGCTCACCTATACCGCGGGCATTCTGGTCAGCTTTGCACTGCTGGCTGGCTTGTTGTTGATCCTGAAAGCCGGAGGCGCACAAATCGGTTGGGGCTTTCAATTCCAATCGCCCACGTTTGTGTTGAGCGTCGCCTATCTGATGTTTGCGGTTGGGCTCAGCCTTTCCGGTGTCTTTGAAATTGGCACTTCCGTTAGTGGCCTCGGCGAATCCCTGGCCGAAAAACCCGGTTATGCCGGCAGCTTCTTTACCGGCGTGCTCGCCACCATCGTGGCCACGCCGTGCACCGCGCCATTCATGGGCGTTGCCATTGGCTATGCACTGACACAGCCTGCGGTCGGGCTCTTCGCCATTTTCCTGAGCCTGGGTCTGGGCCTGGCGCTGCCCTATTTACTGCTGAGTATCTGGCCTCCATTGCAACGTTGCCTACCCAAGCCTGGCTTGTGGATGGAGCGGCTCAAGCAGGCATTTGCCTTCCCCATGTATGCCACCGCGGCATGGCTGGTTTGGGTCCTGGCGTTGCAGGCCGGGGCCATCAGCACCCTCCTCGCACTCGGTGGCATGGTCGTCATTGCCTTTGCGGCGTGGCTGTTCGATAGCACTCGCAGCCGTTCCGGTTGGCAACGTCCTGGCGCAACCATCGTTGCAGCAGCGCTTGTTATTGCGACCTTGCTGTTTAGCTATCTGCAATTGCATCACGCGCCCGCTTCTAAAAGCAGCACAGCCACATCAAGCAGCGAACAAAACTGGCAAGGCTTCTCGAATGAGCGCCTGCAAGCATTACGCGCTGAAGGTAAACCGGTCTTCCTGAACTTCACTGCGGCCTGGTGCATCACTTGCCTGGTTAATGAACGCGTGGCACTCAGTCAAGACAGCGTCACCAGTGCGTTTAAAAACGCCGGCATTACCTACCTCAAAGGCGACTGGACCAACCAGGATGCCGCCATCACCAAAAAGCTCGCCGAGTTCGGCCGTAACGGCGTGCCGCTTTATGTCTTTTACCCGGCCGGAAAGAATGCGGAACCCGTCGTCCTGCCGCAGATACTCACGCCCGAGATCGTGCTCGAGCATATTCACCCTAGCCACTGAGAGGAGATTGCCATGTCCTTACGTCATCTCGCCCTGCTGACCGTTGCGCTCGCCTTCGCGCCGCTGGGCTTTGCCTCGCCCGCCGTTGATCAACCCGCG
>DATJIB010000206.1:0-12112 GCA_035493575.1 Rhodocyclaceae bacterium
CTATCAAAGCACGCAAACACGGCTTCACTCTAGTTGAGCTCGCTGTCGTGCTGTTTATCATTTCTTTGTTGCTAGGCGGTTTGATCATATCTCTGCCAGCTCAGCTCGACCAAAAGAATAATGCAGAAACCCGGCAGCTACTGAATGACTCGAAAGAGGCGCTGATTGGCTTCGCTATGACCCACTCAGCAACCGACGGGAGTTTGAAACCCTATTTACCCTGTCCTGACACAGACAATGACGGCAAAGAAAACCGTGATGCTGGCGGGGGATGTACCAGTCAGGAAGGCAACCTTCCCTGGGCCGATTTAGGCTTGGGGCAAACTGACCCGTGGGGTAATCATCTCCGATATCGAGTAAGCAGCAGCTTCGCCAAAAGCGATGTTGGCTTCTCATTGGCAACGTCCCCGACGCTAAAAGTTTGTGATGTCGCGCCCGCGCCATCGTGCACAGGCGTCGCCACCAGCTTACCGGCCATTGTCCTGTCTCACGGAAAAAACGGGCTCGGCGCGATCAATCAATCGGGCGCCGCCAATAGCTCACCGAGCGGTCCGGATGAAGCGGCCAACGCTGACAGCGACGATACGTTTGTTATGCACTTACCCTCGGACGCGACGGGCAACACGTTCGACGATATTGTAGTGTGGTTACCGTCAGCAACATTGTTCAACCGTATGGTGACGGCTGGCAAACTCCCTTGACCATCTTGTCCTACCCTGCCACACTTTGACATCGGCATATTCTTGGAATCGGCACTTCGCGGCGGAATGGATATAGTTGCTACAGATTTCATGGGGCGCCTCAAGCGCGCGGGCATTGAGCCTGGCGATGATGAACGCGAACGCCTTAATAAAACCATTCTGGTTTTTGCCACCGGTTTAATCAGCGTAACCTCGGCGCTCTGGTTGATGATCTATGGAGCCATGGGCTCCAACCTTTCCAGCACGCTGCCTTTCGTCTATCAGCTATTGCTGACCGGCAATCTGATCAACTACATTCGCAGCGGCAATTTCCGGCGCTTCCGCATCAGCCAATTGGCATTGTTTCTGATTGCCCCCTTTGTGATGCAATGGGCAATCGGCGACTTTATCAACTCTAGCGGCGTTATCCTATGGGGTTTGCTTGCGCCGTTTGGTGCCATGGTTTGTCTTGGTATCAAGGAGTCCATTGGCTGGTTTATGGCCTGGGTCGGGCTGACCTTACTGTCTGGGCTCGGGGACTTTATTCCGCTCATCGAAGCGGGGGCAAATCTCAATATCCCGATTAAAACCAGCACCGGCTTTTTTGCCCTGAACTTTGTTGCAGTTGCCTCGATTATTTTCATTCTCTTGCGCTACTCAATCCTGGAGAAAGAAAAAATCGGCGCGCGTCTTGAAGAGGCCCATCTGCAACTGGTCAAGGAGCAAATGCGTTCAGAAAAGCTGTTGCTGAACATCCTGCCGGCACCAGTGGCAGCACGCCTCAAGGATGAAGGTCAAACGATCGCCGACGGCTTTGATAACGCATCGGTCATGTTTGTAGACATTGTGAGCTTTACGCGCGTTGCCGCTCACCTACCACCGCATGATGTGTTTGCGATACTCAACCGAGTGTTCTCTGCGTTTGACGACTTGACAGAAAAGCACGGTCTGGAAAAAATCAAAACCATCGGCGATGCATTCATGGTCGCAGGTGGTCTTAATCTAGGCACCACGCGACATGTTCACGCCATGGCGGCGTTAGCCTTGGACATGTCTGAATTGCTGCGTACCGATCTGA
Source organism: Rhodocyclaceae bacterium (assembly GCA_035493575.1). Lineage (GTDB taxonomy): Bacteria > Pseudomonadota > Gammaproteobacteria > Burkholderiales > Rhodocyclaceae. The sequence goes on from DATJIB010000206.1 coordinate 1,759, forward strand.
CCGTCAACCCAGCACGCCTGGAGTTGCATATCGGCATCTGTACCGGCCCGGTGATCGCCGGCGTGCTCGGCAAAATCAAGTTTGTCTATGACCTCTGGGGCGATACGGTCAATGTCGCCAGTCGTATCACTGAAGAGGCGATCGCAGGGCAAATCTTATGTGACGAGCAGACCTACCAGACTCTGCAAGCAGACTTTGAGTTTTCTGAACCGCGCATCAAGACTTTGCGTGGGCGTGGTGAAACCCCCATCTACCAAATCCTCAGACGGAAGTAGGCATCTCTCGCTGTATCGGGCTGAGACAAAAACATACCGCCCCATCACGATTGCTACGTAGGCCCAACTCGTAGCCCAACATATTGGCCTGCTTGCTGACCTGATACAGGCCTATGCCCAAGCCGTTTTCAGAGTTGGCCAATGACCAGCCCAGACCCGTAGCAATCTGCGTGTCAATCGCCACCCCATCATCCTCAACCTCCAGCACCACTTGGCCTGCGCTGTCGCGTAGAGAGGCGCTGATTTTCAACTGTGAATCCAGAGCCCGCTTGTCGAAAGCGTTTTGCAACAAGTTTTCCAGAGCCGAGTCAAACAGGCTGCCGGGAATCAGCTTGTGTAATGCATCGCTATGCGCATGCATGGTGACGCCATTCTCTTCATAGCGTTGTCGCATGGCTGTCCACCATGGCTCGGCCGGACATAATGGCTGCGTTGAGGACTCCACGGGCTGCTGCAGCTTATTCAGCGTTTGCTGAAGACGCTGTGTAATTGCCGGCAACTGCCGCTGCATGAGTGCTTGAAAGCCTGCCGAACTTTCGCTACCCGTTTGAGTGGACGCCGCGCAAAGGGTATGCAGAGACTGCAGCAGATTCTTGACGTCATGGGTCAAGCGGGCACCCGTTTCATGCACGGCCTGCATATAGGACATCTCGCGCAATTGATGCGCCTGCATTTTGGTTTGGCAATACTCTCCGATCAATTGCACAAACAAGCGTGTGTGCCAAGCCAGAGTTGGCGACATATTGCGGCGCGAGTACAAGACCAATTGCAATGGGCCATGCACAAACAAATGCTCCACGCCAACGTGTTCTCCAAATGAGTCTTTGGCGGAGGCTGGCAAGCCGCTAATGCGCCAATACCCGCCGCTCACCCAAGTCAGGTAAGTCGTCGCGAGCTGGCAGGCTTTCTGGGTAAACAGCAGCGGACTATCTTCATTGCGCGCCAACTCCGTCAGGTCGCGCAGGACGCGATCAAAAGGCATACCTTCTGCCAACATATAACGCCAGACCAAAGTCCCTAGCCCGGAAAAGCCCGCGCGTGGCGACCAGACTAAAGCCAGTACCAGCAAGCCCATCGCCATCACCGCCAAGGTTGCCAACAGCGCCTCAAAGTAGCCCAGTCTTCGCAGCAGCATCACCGCCAAGCTACCGGTTACCAACACCGCCAGCAGCAGCATGACAAAGACGCCGTAAATCAAGTCAATCGAATCCGAGCCGGGGCTGCTTTCCTCCGCGCTGCGAGGCAACAGCAACATCATTGCGACCAGCACAATCGGCAGCACAAAGGTCGCTACCCCGCTCAACATATTGGTGCTACGAAATACAGCCGGAATAACGGTGGGCACTGCTACCAACAACAAGCTAGCCACCAGATCCGTCAAGGCAATCAGATAAAACAGCCGGACACCAAGCTGTACATTGAAAAAGACCCGCCCACCCACCATGCCGCCCAGCATGATCATCCACAGAATCAGAGCCCACCAGCCAAAACCGACAAATCCCGCCAAAAGCAAAGCGAACAGAAACAGATAGGGGCGTGGCACCACCAATCGGGAACCGACAAAAGGTTGCCATAGCAGGAACAGGCCGAAATGCACAAACAATAGCGAGCGCCCCATTGGGCTTTCTGCACCCAGCACCAACACCAAGTGCAAGGTGATGAGCAAACAAAACAGCAGCCAGCGACGGGGAACCCGTAATAGGGCAGAGAAATTCAGGTGGTCTAGTGGCAATGGTTTGTCCATGCAGGGATTGTAAGCGCACCTTGGAACGGAGCGCCTTGTTCATATTCAGACAGCATATTGTCCATTTTTTGACACAAACTGTTCAGAAAGCTGTCATATAGCTGAAAAGATAAGGCTAAGCCCATGTAGTACAAGCCTTAATGCATGGTACGCTTCGTGCTTTATAATGCGCAGACTGGGTATCAGTTTTGCCCATTGATTCAATTATTACAAGGAGAGCGCCATGCGACGCCACCAAACAGGTTTTACCCTCGTTGAAATCGCCATTGTTCTAGTCATCATCGGCCTGCTGCTCGGCGGCGTGCTGAAAGGACAAGAGCTGATCAATAGCGCCAAGGTCAAGAGCCTCATTAGCGACATGCGCAGTACCTCTACCTTTGTATATGCGTACCAAGATAGATTTCGCGCTCTGCCCGGAGATGATGGTGCAGCTGACACTCACGTCAATGGGGGCACACTTGCCGCTGCAGCAAACCGCGCTAGCGGTCGAATCAATGGCGCATGGAACTCAACCACGCAAACCGATGAAAGTTACCTATTCTGGCAGCATGTACGTTTAGCTGGTTTTGCCTCCGGGTCAGCTGTAGTTGGATCCGCTGAATACATTCCGCGTAATGCTGACGGCGGCCCAATCGGCATTACCGGGGATCCTGTATTTACCGCCGCCGCCGGTTGGGCTGCATCGTATTATGTATGCTCAGCAGGTATTCAAGGGCGCTACGTTCGTCAAATTGATATCACCATCGATGACGGCAATACGACTACAGGCTCTGTACGCGTACTTGGCACACAGGCAGGTGGAACGGTTGCATCTTCGGCAACGTTCTACCAAGTTCTTCCTGCTGATGATGCTACGTTATATACAGTTTGCATCGCTTATTAAGAAATAATAAAGCCAATAAAAAAGCCCGCTTCGGCGGGCTTTTTTATTGGCTGAATGGTACTGACTATTTGCCGGTCAAAAGGAGCGTCTCAGCTGCCACCACTTCAGCTTCTGTGCCCATCAACACTATCGTGTCACCGGACTGCAAAACACCGTTGGCGGGTACATGACCTTTTCCTCCACGTCGGCGTACTGCTGAAACCCGGGCACCCGTTTTACTCAGATCCAGGGCATCCATACTGAGGCCAATCGCATGCGCCTCAGCAGGCAGATGCACGGCATGCAAACGGGCCTGCTCTGCATCCGGTAGCACTGCGCTGTCTTCTTGCATACCCGGAAATGCGCCGCGGAAAACGCTGTAGTGCTGTTCGCGCAGATTGCGCAAACGCTTGATCACGCGATGCATCGGAATACCCAGCAAAGCCAGCGCGTGCGTCGACAACATCACACCCGATTCGAGTGCTTCCGGCACCACCTCCGCAGCGCCGGCGGCACTCAGTTTCTCGATATCCGCCTCTTCCGCCGTACGCACCACGACCGGCAATTCTGGCCGCAGCTCATTGGCGTGATGCAGGATGCGCAAAGCCACATGCGTGTCGGCAAACGTAATGACCAGCACGTCGGCACGCATAATCCCCGCAGCGATCAACATCTCGCGGCGCGAACAATCGCCAAACACGACCGGCTCGCCATTTTGCGAGGCAGTACTGACACGCTCAGGATCGTTGTCGAGCGCAACGATGGTGACATCCTCGGTCTCCATGAAGCGCACCAAGTGCTGACCCGTCCGGCCATAGCCGCATACGATGACATGCTTGGCAGTATCGATGGTGTGCGCGGCCAGGCTGGTGAGCTGCATGGAACGCGCAAACCATTCGGCCGCGACAAAACGCATGACGAGGCGATCACTGAAGTGCACGATGATGGGCGCCAGCAATAAAGACAAAACCAGGCCCGCCAACACGATTTGCAATTGCGATGGCGCCAGCAGCTGCGACTCGCTGATCTGCGCCATCAAGACAAAACCGAATTCGCCGCCCGCACATAGCCACAAACCAGTGCGCAAAGCCGTTCCGGGGCTGGCGCCGAGCCAGCGTGACAAAGCCCAGGTCAAAGCCAGCTTACCGCCAAGCAAAGCCACGACGAAGCTTACGACCCAGAACAGATTGCTGAACACCACACTCAAATCAAGGTAGGTGCCAATGGTGATGAAAAACAAACCGAGCAGCACATCGCGGAAAGGCTTGATGTCGTCTTCCACCTGATAACGGTATTCAGTTTCCGATATCAGCATGCCAGCAAGGAAAGCCCCCAGTGCCATGGACAGGCCTGCCAGTTCTGTGACATAGGCCAGGCCCAAGGTAATCAGTAGAACGTTGAGCACAAACAGCTCAGCAGACTTGCTGCGCGCCACAATGAAGAACCATGCACCCATCAAGCGCTGACCAAGGAAAATCACGACGGTCAGAACAATCGTTGCCTTGACCCCCGCCCAGATCAGCATATTGGCCAATTCGCCGGCCGGGCTGGATAAGGCCGGTACCAGAATCAGCAAAGGCACCACAGCCAGATCCTGGAATAACAACACCCCCATGACCTCACGTCCGTGCGGGGCTTCGAGCTCAAGACGTTCAGCCAGCAGTTTTGAGAGTACCGCAGTCGACGACATGGCCAAGGCGCCGCCCAGGGCAAAACCTGTGTACCAGGGCAAGCCTGCCACCCAGATCAAAAGCATCGCAAACAGCAACACACTGATGACCTGGGCCAAGCCCAGACCGAATACCAGCTTCTTCATGCGATACAGGCGCGGCAACGAAAACTCCAGCCCGATCGAGAACATCAGAAAGACCACGCCAAATTCGGCCAGATGTCTTGCACCCACGCTATCCGCCCCCAGATTAAGGGCATGCGGGCCGACCACAATGCCGACCAGCAAATAGCCCAGAATGGATGGCAAATTCAGTTTACGGAACAACACCACCATCAAAACCGCGGCGGCGAGTAGCACCAGAACAAGTTGCAGGACGTGCGAAGACATGAATACGAGAGAATCTATGGGTACGGTTTGTTATAATTTTGCCGGCATATCGATCAAGGCGCGTGGCGAACACAGCCTTACATCAATCTTTATTTGCCCCTTCAGCCACCATCATAACGGCACACACCCCTCATGAGCCAATCTTCCCAGCCTTTACCGTCATCTGCGCAGGTTCTCGACATGGCCCGCAGGGTCCTGAGAATCGAGGCTAACGCGGTCAGCGCGCTCGCTGATCGGCTTGGTGAAGAGTTCACTGCTGCCGTACATCTGATCCTTGAGTGCCATGGTCGGGTGATCGTTTCGGGCATAGGCAAATCCGGCCATATCGGCCGCAAGATTGCCGCCACGCTGGCCAGCACTGGCACGCCCGCTTATTTTGTCCATGCGGCTGAAGCCATTCATGGCGACCTGGGCATGATCACTCGCCAGGACGTAGTAATCGCCATTTCCAATTCCGGTACCACCGAAGAGCTGCTGACCATCGTGCCTTTGATCAAGCGTGAAGGCGGCAAGCTGATCGCCATGACCGGCAACGCTAATTCAGCACTGGCCCGGGATGCCGATATTCATCTGGATGCACATGTCGATGAAGAAGCGTGCTCCCTGAATCTGGCCCCGACCGCCAGCACCACGGCTGCACTGGCACTGGGCGATGCGTTAGCAGTTGCTTTGCTCGACGCACGCGACTTTGGCGCCGACGATTTTGCCCGATCCCACCCGGGCGGCATGCTGGGCCGGCGCCTGCTCATCCATGTGCGCGATGTGATGCGCGCGGATGAACGCATTCCTTCCGTCCCCACCACTGCCACGGCCGCCGAAGCCTTGCTTGAAATGAGCAAGAAAGGCATGGGCATGACCGCGGTTGTGGACGCTGACAACAAGCCTGTCGGCATCTATACCGACGGCGATTTGCGCCGCACGCTGGCACGCGAAATTGATTTCAAGCGCACGCCCATTACTGACATCATGACCGCCAATCCACGCACACTAGGTCCGGATCGACTCGCTGCTGAAGCGGTTGAGTTGATGGAACGTCATAAAACCTTTGTCCTCCCTATCGTTGATAAGGACGGCAAGCTTGTCGGTGCCATCAGCATGCACGACCTATTCCATGCCCGGATTATCTGAACATGAGTAACGCTACGCAGTCAGCTGCAAAACTCCGCTTAATGTGTTTCGACGTCGACGGCGTCATGACGGATGGCACGCTTTACTTCTCCTCACAGGGTGATGAGATGAAGGCCTTCTCCAGCCTCGACGGCCACGGCATCAAAATGCTAGCCAGCAGCGGCGTGAAGGTTGCCATCATCAGTGGTCGCACCTCCAAAGCACTGGAGTGGCGTGCCAAGAATCTGGGCATTGAGTTGCTCATGATGGGCATTGAAGACAAGCGTGCCACTATGGGTGAGCTGCTAGCTGCACAAGGCCTGACTTTTGCCGAAGCGGGTTATATGGGTGATGACGTGGTCGACCTGCCTGTCCTGCGCGCTTGCGGCTTCTCCGCTACCGTCGGCGATGGCCATCCTTTCGTGAAACAGCATGTGCAATATGTGGCAGCAGCCACCGGTGGTCGCGGCGGCGTGCGTGAAGTGTGTGAATTCATCCTGACTGCGCAAGGCAAGCTGGATGCAATGCTGGCTGGGTATCTCGCGTGAAATACAGCAGCACAGCGCTGTTTCCGCTCGCCATCATGATCACTTTGGCGAGCCTCACCTTTTGGCTAGAACGAGCCACGCAGGCCGACCTGGGCAACGTTGCCGCCAAACGCCATGATCCTGATTACATCGTGGAACACTTCACCGTCAAACGTTTCGGTCTGCAGGGTGAGCTACAAAACACACTGCGCGCAGACCGCATGGTGCATTTTCCGGATGATGACTCAACCGATGTCACGAATCCGGACATGACCTACCATACCGGGCGCCCAACCCACATCACGGCTGAGCAGGCCTCGGTTGATTCCGGCGGCAAAACGATTATTCTCAACAAGAATGTCAAAGTTGTGCACGCCAACGCCAAAGGGCCAGCGACCGAAATCAGAAGCAGTACCCTGACCGTTCTCCCCGACGATGAAATCGCACGAACGGCGGCGCCGGTTACTATTACGCAAGGCACCTCCATTGTTCATGGACGTGGCATGGAAGCTAACAACAAGACCCAGATTTCGGTGCTTTATGGCCGCGTTCAGGGGACCATCGAATCTCAAACCAAATGAGCATGATGTCCAAAAAACTATTTGTCCTCTTTGCCCTGCTCGCCAGCCTTGGTTCAGCCCACGCTGAAAAAGCCGACAGCAACAAGCCAGTCAATCTGGAAGCAGATCGCATTACGGTCGATGACGTCAACAAAGTTCATGTGTTTGAAGGTAATGTCGTGCTGACTAAAGGCACCATGGTGATTAAGACCGACAAACTGGTCGTCACTCAGGATGCCAACGGCTTTCAGAAAGGTGTGGCTTACGGTGGCGCAGGTGGGCTGGCCCGCTTCCGCCAGAAACGCGAAGGCCGCAATGAATATATGGAAGGTGAAGGCGAACGCATCGAGCACGATGATCGCGCCGAAAAAACCGACTTCTATACCCGCGCCTACCTAAAGAGCGGGCAAGACGAAGTGCGTGGCCAATTCATCAGCTACGACGCCCGTGCCGAAAACTATGTTGTCACCAATGGCAACCGCAGCACCAAGCCGGGTGAAAGCAATAAGGGGGAACGGGTTCGCGCGGTGATTCAGCCCAAGAACAAGACCGACGATAGCCAAGACACGGCCCCTGGCAGCGCCCCGCTGCGCAGCAACACAAACACCAAATAAAGCGTCCAATAAGCCACCAAACCCCTTGCCCAGCCTTGATTAAGATTATTTTGTGCGCCGCACAAAATAATCCTTGACAGCCCGCTTGCGCCTCTTATAATGGAGTTATGTTGCATCGCAACAAATCCATTCAGGAGAGCGCCATGTCTAATAGCTTCAACTTCGCCCCGGAACAATTTGCCAGCGTTCAAAAGGCCCAGATTGATAGCCTGCTGGCTTTGGCCAACACGACCTTTGCTAGTGCTGAGCGTCTCGCCGCACTCAACCTGAACACTGCCCGTACCCTGCTCGAAGACAGTGCCAGCTCCGCCCGCACCCTCTTCGCCGCCAAAGATTTCCAGGAATTTATTGCCCTGCAAACCAGCCTCGCCCAACCGGCGGTGGATAAAGCCGTGGTCTGGTCACGCAGCGTGTATGACATCGGCACCGAAACCCGTGAAGAACTCGGGAAAGCCATTGATGTGCAAGTTAGCGAAGCGAGCCAAGCACTCAACAGCACCCTCGACAGCCTGGTCAAGAATGCGCCGGCCGGAACTGATGCAGCGGTGAGCGCTTCGGTCAGTGCCATCAAATCGGCCTTAGGCGCAGCTAGTACCGCCTACGAAACATTGAGTAAAACCGCCAAGCAAGTCAGCGATTACGCCGAAGCCAACATTGCCGCCACCGCTGCGCCAAAGGCCAGCAAGACAAGCAAAAAGGCCTGATTAACGATTTCGTCGTGTGACATTTGACACACGACACACTGTGCTCCTCCTCTGACTCAGCCTCATCCTGTTGAGTCGGATTTTTTGCCCCGGCAGTATTGCCGGGGCATTTTTATGCCCGAAAATCGGCAATTCAAAACCAAAAAATTAGTCCATATCAATTTTGCATCTGATTGACTGCTTCGAGCGTACATTAAGCACCGCCGCCACCTATGGAGCTCACCATGTCCTTGATACTTCCTTCAATTCGCCACCTGTTCAGCCTGCTGTTGCTGAGCGCCGCTTTCTTTGCGGGCACAGCGCAAGCCACACCCAATACGGCTGATATCAAAGCCATTCGCTACCCGGCCTGGATCGAACAGAACGGCCAGAAAACTCCCTTAGCGCCGGGCATGAGTATCCGTGCCGCTGATCAGGTTGTCAGTGGGGACGATGCGCGGGTGTTGTTCGAGTTACCTGACGGCAGCGAAATGAAGTTGGGCCAGCTCGCGCGTTTCAGCATCAGCAAGCTCACAACCAGCAGCGTTCCCGGTGGAATCAACATGGACGTAGGCTTGTCGCTGCTCGCCGGGCGCTTCCGCTATGCCACCTCGGCCATCGCCAAGCTCACCAGCAAGCGCAATGTCACCTTGCAACTCTCCACGGCCACCATCGGTATTCGTGGCACCGACTTCTGGGCCATGAACGATGAAGAGCACGAAGCTGCTTGCCTGTTTGAAGGCAAAGTTGAGGTCACTACCGCCGAGCAGGAAATCGTGCCACTGGATAAACCTACTGCGTTCTGGGCGCATTACTTTGACAAACCGCCACAGCCCACGGGTAATGCCACTGCCGAACAGCTGGCCCAATTTTTAGGCTGGGTGGAAATTGCACCGGGTACTGGCGTAGCCGTACAAGGTGGTCGTTGGCGTTTGATTGTTGGCGCTGAGAAAAATGCAGCGGACGCACAGGCCCTGGGCAAAGCTCTACGTGATCAAGGATTCCCCGCCATCATCGTGAAAAGCTACGGCTTGCATGAGATCCGTATCAATCAGTTTGCCACGCGTGCCGATGCAGAAGCGCAGCTGAAAAAACTTCAGGCCCTCTCCGGCCTGGTGGGTAAGGATCCGAAAACTATCCTTACGCGCTAACTGGAAATAAGCGGCTCGAAGCTGTAACCCAGCGCAGCAACGCCTTGTTGTAACTCAAGCAGAGCCGGTCCAACCTGGGCCGGCTCGCCGCGCACGCCAAGCTCCACATAGCGTCTTTTTTCGGCGGTCGGCAATACCGGCAAGCTGAACACCTTGATGCCTGGAAAGCCGATTTCAACCGCTTGCATCAGCGGTGTCATCACTCCTTCAACCCCTTCCCAGACAATGATGGCGGCTTCCGCCTCGACGTGCTGATGAAACAGCGCCGAGTAATACTTATCCAGTGTCCACTCCAGCATCGGATGCGCCATGGCCGGGAAGCCGGGGAAGAAATGATGGTGCCGGAATGAGAAACCGGGAATGCCGTTATACGGATTGGGGATGATGCGGCTGCCTTCGGGGAAAACACCCATCTCAAGTTGCTGTGGGCTGACCTCACGACCTAGCGCGGTCAAGCGTTCGTGAATCAATTGTGCAGCCTCGGGATGCAATTGCAGCGCGACCCCGGCGCCACCGGCCGCGGCTTGGCGGGTGTGGTCATCAGGCGTTGCGCCTATGCCACCGAAGCTGAAAACCACTTTGCCACTCGCCAAGGTACGGCGAAAAACCCCGATCAAATGCGGCCTGTCATCGCCATGATATTCAACCCAATCGAGCTTGAGCCCACGGGCAGCAAACACTTCGCGCAGTTTGGCAAAATGCACGTCCTGGCGTTTGCCACGCATGATTTCATCACCGATGATGAGCGCGCCAAAACCTGTCACGCCATCGT
>DATJIB010000207.1:0-4738 GCA_035493575.1 Rhodocyclaceae bacterium
CGATTGTCGGCAAGCCGCTAGTGAGCTTGATGTGTTCGGCAAACGGGATTTGGTAATTCGGCCCTAACGGAATTTTTTGCAGGGGTGAAACGCCGCCACTTGAGACGTGAATAAAGTCGGCGCCGAGCTTTTTAAGTTCGCCAGCGAGGGCTACGCTCTGTTCCAGATTCCAGCCGCCCTCAACCCAATCCGTTGCAGAGATACGCATGCCAACTGGTTTGTCGTTAGGGAATGCCGCGCGCACGGCAGCGAAAACCTCAAGCGGAAAACGCATGCGGTTTTCGAGTGAGCCGCCGTATTCATCGGTGCGCTGATTCGCCAGCGGCGATAAAAATTGATGCAGCAAATAGCCGTGTGCGCCATGCACCTCAATCGCATCAATCCCTAGCCTATGCGCACGTTTGGCTGTCGCGACGAAAGCGTCTTTGACTCTAAGCAAACCGGCTGCATCCAAAGCCACTGGCAGCGGCTCGCCCTGAGCATGCGGCACAGCTGATGGTGCAAAGGTCTGCCAGCCATCGGTATGGCCGGGTGGAATGGCGTGTCCACCTTCCCACGGTACAGCGCTTGAGGCCTTGCGGCCGGCATGAGCAATCTGTATAGCGACGGGAATATCCGAGTAGCTGCGTATCGCCTTGAGTACTCTGGCCAAGGCAGTCTCATTCGACTCAGACCACAGCCCCAGATCCTTGGCCGAGATACGCCCCTCGGGCAATACTGCGGTCGCTTCAATAATCAACAGGCCAGCGCCGGATAAGGACAGATTGCCCAGATGCATCATGTGCCAGTCGCTGGCATCACCCTCAACAGCTGAGTACTGGCACATCGGCGCAATCGCGATGCGGTTTTCCAATTGCAGGGGGCCTAATGCATAGGGGGTGAAGAGCTGGCTCACGATAACACTCCAAGAATACAAACGACGCGCAATACCTATGGACTGTCGGCGCGATGATCAGTTCAGCGAGAAATTATTTGGCGAGTGCGCTCGCAGTTGCACCAACGAAATTATCGTAAGGCCGTTCGGCTACGCCGAACCACAACATCTGCTCATCACGGAACTTGCGCCACGGCACATAGATGCGGGCGAAGCGTGGGTTCTTGGCGGCTAGCTCAGCGTACAGCGCAAAGGCTTCATGCTGGGCGGCTTCCATCATTTCCTTGGGGAAGAAACGCAGCTCGACACCAGACCCGATCAAACGCTTAAGGGCGGCCAGATTCTTGGCGTCGTAAGCAGCCTGCATATTGGTGTGGGCATAGGCGCAGGCATCTTCGAGGATGGCCTGATAGCTCGGTGGCAATTTCTTCCACTCATCCTGATTGATGAACATGGAGAGTTGCGCGCCACCTTCCCACCACGCTGGGGTGTAGTAGTACTTGGCGATTTTCTGGAAGCCGAATTTTTCGTCGTCGTATGGGCCCACCCATTCAGCGGCGTCAATCGCGCCCTTCTCCAGCGCAGGATATAAATCATTGCCGGGAATCTGCTGTGGCAATACGCCGAGGCGTTGCATCACTTGTCCGGCCAGGCCGCCGATACGCAGCTTGAGACCTTTGAGATCGGCCAGCGAATTGATTTCCTTGCGATACCAGCCGCCCATTTGTGCGCCGGTATTGCCGCAGGGAATCGGATGGATGTTGTATTCGCCGAGCAGATCGCGCACCAACTGCATACCGCCGCCATGCCACATCCAGGCTGCATGTTGACGGCTGTTCATGCCGAAGGGCATGGCCGTATCAAAGGCGAACGCGGGGTCTTTACCGACGTAGTAATAACTGGTGGTGTGGCCAATTGGCACGGTGCCTTTTTGCACTGCATCCATGACCTGATTGCCCGGCATCAATTCACCGCCCGCAAACACTTCAATCTGGAAACGTCCATCAGTGGCAAGCGCCACGCGCTCGGCAACGATTTTGGCGGCGCCGAAAATCGTGTCCAGACTCTTGGGGTAGCTCGACGCCAAACGCCATTTGATGACAGGCAGCTCTGCGCTCTTTACCGCCGCGACATCAGCCTTGACCGGCTTGCCGCACGCGGCCAGCACACTGCTGCCGGCCAGTGCCGTAACAGCCTGTTGGACAAAGCGACGGCGCGACATTTACTTGCCTGCCACAGTCATGCGTTCAACAAGAATAGAACCGACTTGCTTGGAGCCACGAATCAAAACATCGTTACCCACGGCAGCGATATTCTTGAGCATGTCCTTGAGATTGCCGGCGATGGTGAACTCATGCACCGGGTAAGCGATCTCACCGTTCTCGACCCAGTAACCGGCAGCGCCACGCGAGTAGTCGCCGGTGACGTAATTAACGCCCTGGCCAAGCAGCTCGGTCACGATCAGGCCGCGACCCATTTTCTTGATCAGGCCGGCGAAATCCAGATCACCCGGCTTGACGATCAGGTTGTGGCTGCCGCCGGAGTTGCCAGTGGTCTGCATGCCCATCTTGCGCGCCGAGTAAGTCGACAGGAAGTAGCCTTGCAGGATGCCGTTGGCGATGACTTCGCGATCATGCGTGGCAACGCCATCATCATCGAAGGGGCTGCTGGCGAAACCGCCGATCAGATGCGGACGTTCGCTGATCTGCATGAACTCCGGAAACACCTGTGTGCCCAGCGAATCCAGCAGAAATGACGATTTGCGATACAGCGCACCACCACTGACGGCGCGCACAAAGCTGCCGATCAAACCCGCTGCCAGGGGCGCTTCGAACAGCACCGGCACTTGCGCAGTCTTGGGCTGACGCGCACCGAGACGTGACAGCGCGCGGCGCGCAGCGTAGTCGCCAATCACTTCCGGCGCGGCCAGATCAGTCGACTTGCGCTGACTGGTGTACCAGTCGTCGCGCTGCATATCGTCGCCCTTACCGGCGATCACCGAGCAGGCGATGTAATGACGCGAACTGGCATAACCGTCGCAAAAGCCGAGGCTGTTGGCAGAGATGAAATGAGACTGCTGCACCGAAACACTGGCGCCTTCGGAATTGGTAATCAGTGGGCTGACCTTGAAGGCGGCTTCTTCGGCGCGCTTGGCTAGTTCAATGGCGTCGCTGACCTGAACATCCCAAGGGTGATACAGATCCAGCTCCATCGATTTTTTGGCCAGCAATTTTTCTTCGGCCAAACCGGCAGCGCTATCGGCAGCGGTGAAGCGCGCGATGGACAGGGCGGCATCAACGGTGGCGCGCAGGGCTTCAGGTGCAAAGTCAGAGCTGCTGGCGTGGCCGCGCTGCTGACCGAGGTAAATGGTGACGCCTACGCCTTTATCGCGGTTGTATTCAATGGTTTCGACTTCGGCCTTACGCACCGAGACGGATTGGCCAAAACCTTCCGATACATCGACCTCACAGGCAGTGGCACCAGCACTCTTGGCATAACTCAGGACATCCTGCGCCAGAGTGCGCAATGTCTCTTGGGAATAGCTGAAACTTGAACCGGACATGAGTATTTAAGCGGATAGAAAGGGGACGAAGCTATAATCATACCCGTGAAGAATCAATATTCAGACGAGAGTCACCCAAACCAGCAGCCCGACGTTGAAGAACTCAGCGACGATGGCTTCTATGGCCGCCCCAGTAAATCCGCAAAAAAGCGGGAAATGGAGGCATTGCAGGATCTCGGCGCGAAACTCGTCGAACTATCCCCAGACCAGATTAAAAAGATCGAAATGCCTGACGATCTGCGTGCCGCTTTGAAAGAAGCGCACCGGATTGCGCCGCGTACCGAAGGACGGCGCCGGCAGCTGCAGTACATCGGCAAGATCATGCGCAAGGTCGACCCTGCGCCGATCCAGGCTGCACTGGACAAGATCGCCGGCCTGTCGGCCCAGGAGAACGCGCGCATGCACCAGCGCGAACGCCTGCGTGACCGTCTGATTGCCGATGAAAAGGTGATTGAAGAAATCATCGCCAAATATCCGCAAGCTGACGTGCAGTATCTGCGTCAGCAACGCCGCAATGCGATTCGCGAGCATGAGCAGCAAAAGCCGCCCAAGGCTTTCCGTGAGATTTATCGCATCCTGCGCGAACTGGAAGGCACAGTGGATAACGCACCGCCTGTGGCTCCCACTGAGGACGAAGAAGAATGAGTGGTGATTTGATTCGTATCGGCCTGGTCTCGATTTCCGACCGGGCCTCGGGTGGCATTTATGAAGACAAGGGCATTCCCGGCCTGCGCGACTGGCTCAATAGCGCGCTGTCTTCGCCGTGGGAAGAAGTTGTACGCCTGATTCCGGACGATCAGCCAGAAATTGAAAAGGCCTTGATCGAACTCGTGGATGAAGCGGGCTGCAATCTGGTGCTGACCACCGGTGGCACGGGTCCGGCTTTACGTGATGTCACACCTGAGGCAACTCTTGCTGTGGCGGATAAGGAAATGCCCGGCTTCGGCGAGCAAATGCGCCAGATCAGCCTGCACTTTGTCCCAACCGCGATTCTGTCGCGTCAGGTGGCAGTCATCCGCAAGAAAGCCCTGATCATGAACCTACCGGGTCAACCGAAGTCGATCAAGGAAACGCTGGAAGGGGTCAAGGACCTCGACGGAAAACAGGTCGTACCAGGCATCTTCGCAGCAGTGCCTTACTGTCTGGATTTGATTGGTGCGCCATATATCGAGACGCATGCAGAGGTGGTGGTGGGTTGGCGGCCTAAGAATGCGGTGCGGGCTAAGGGCTAACTTTTCACTTTTGCTTGTCTAACGGTCAAGCAGACTACACAAAACAATAAGGGAGCCGAGGCTCCCTTA
>DATJIB010000208.1:0-8037 GCA_035493575.1 Rhodocyclaceae bacterium
GTCGAGTATCCGCTCTGGTATGCCTACTTCCTGGGTGTGTGTGCTGTCCTAATGGGCTTGTGCGAAACGCGCTTTTATACGTTGCCCAAACTGAACTTGTCGGCCTTGTCGCTGGCCCTGATTCTGATTGCCAGCAGCGCCTTGTTGCTGTTCACGCTGCGTGACTATTTGACTCTGGAAACGTGGCTGGCCGCCGACTCCCGGCATGCCAAGCAGAAGACCATCGCCGCCGATTATTACCGCCCGTTGGTGATGCTCAGCCAGGATTCATTGATGCAGAGCAAGGCGGTCGAGTTGTTGGCGGCACGTATGCCACCGACGCCCGATTCGCTTGATGAGAAGCGTCGGCTGTGCGCCAAGGCTTTGCGTGGCGAGCCCTTGCAACCGACAGTGTTTACCTGCGCCTTGCTGGATGAAATGGCTGGTGATACGGAAGTAGCCGAAAAGAACTGGCGCCAGGCACTGGCCGTGTTTCGCTCGGATGTACCGGCCTATCTGGAAACACTGCGCGCGACCATGCCAACCGATGTATTGCTGCGGGAGCAGAGGCTGATCGATATTGCCCGGGCCGAGTTGGCCAAAAAGCCCTGATTTGGGCGTCTGCGTTTAGCGCAGACGCTTATCAACAATCACAGCCAGATCGGCGGGCAGATTGCCGCTATCACGCGCTTTCTCATACGCCTGACGGGCTTCGTTGGCGCGCTGGTCGGCATCCAGTGCGCGACCCAGGCCATACCACCAGCGACCTTCTGCAGGGCGCAAGGCGAGGGCGTTCTGATAACAGACGGCAGCCTCGCCCGGCCGGTTGGCACGTTGCAAGAGCAAGGCATGGAAGATTTGGTAGTCCGGGTTCTGCTTGGCGCCGTTGGCATACTGCGTCATGGTATCCAGCGCTTGAGTCGCATCGCCGCGGTCGAGCATGATGCGTGCGGCGACAACGACCCAGTCGCTGCGTTGCGGATTGTTTTCAATGCCATCAAGCGCCACGACTTCCGCTGCTTGCCACTGCTTTTGCTCGACCAATTGCGAGAGTAGTGCCTGGCGTGCATTGACATGCGTCGGTTGCAACTTCAAGGCAGCACGGAAGGCGTCTCCGGCTTCAGCCGGCGAACCGCGGCGCAAGGCAGTGTAGCCGCGCTGATATTCGGCTTCAGCCGCTTCATTGACGTTGCTGCCATGCGGTGATTTGGAAATTTGCCCTGCCGCTAGATTGCTCGGCAAGGCGGTTTTCGGCGCATTGGTCGGTGCGGCGGCAGCCGGGGCGGAGGATTCAGCGCCGGATTTTACGCTCACCACTTTGTCTGGAGCTGGCTTGATCCTGGCTGTGGTGCTGGGCGTTACGGCAAACTGGGTTTCCAGTTTGAGGCGTTCTTCAGGTGCAGTCGCAGTGGGGAGTGCTGGCGCCTCAGGGAGTGGCACGGCAATCGGTGCAGGGGAGGTCGCGGCCAGAGGGGCGGGGGCAAGCGCCGGCGCCACTGGCGCTGGCGCAAAGTTGCGCATGCCCAGCCACACGCCGACACCGCCTAATAGCGCGGCCGCCAAAGCCAGCAGCCAAGGTGATTGCTGCCGGGTGGGAGAACCTGGCAGCGCGCGGACGTTTTTAGCCAGGCCACCGCGTTCGCTTTCAGCAGCGTGGCGCGCGTCCAGGTCGCGCAGCATTTCATTAATCAGGCTCATTGAAATCGGTTTTAGAAGGCAAATTGCCACCAGCGCACTGGTTGGGCGCCTTGTGTATCAAGGGCCGCTTTACGCACCATGGCCGCATCAATCCGGTGGTGGCCTGCGCCAAATGCGGCGAGCAACGACTTGTGGGCAAGAATGTTGAGTAAACGCGGGGTGCCGCCGGAATAGCGGTAAAACGCCCGCACCGCAGACGGCATGAAAATGGATTCGCCACGATAGCCCGCCACATTGAGGCGATGGTCGAGATAAGCGTGCACTTCACTTTTCTGCAGCGGAGGAATCACGTGATGAAAAGTAATGCGCTGCAAAAGCTGGCGAGCAGATTGCGAGGCCAGCTTTTCATCCAGCTCCGGTTGGCCGAACAGAATGATCTGCAATAACTTGCGCTTCTCAGTTTCCAGATTGGAGAGCAGGCGCAGACTTTCCAGCGTCAGCGGTGGGATGGTCTGAGCTTCGTCGATACACACCACTGCAGTTTTGCCCTCGGCAGCGAGCTCAAGCAGACGGCGGTTGATGCTTTTGATCAGGAAGGCCGCATCATTACCCGGCGTGGCGCCCAGCTCTTCGGCCACGCTGGCAAGCAGTGCGCGTGGTTCCATGAGTGGATTCGGGATATAGGCAGCTACGGTTTTTTCACCGAGCGTGCTGAGAAAGCGGCGGCATAAAAGGGTCTTGCCGGTACCGACCTCACCCGTGACCTTGATAAAGCCCTCGCCGGTCTGGTGGGCGACCAGCAGAGTGTTGAGCGCACCCTGATGGGCGGCGCCCGAATAGATGAACTGCGTATCCGGAGTGATACCGAAAGGCAGTTCGTTTAGACCGAAGTGGGCGAGATACATCACCGACCCATTTTCTCAATGCGTTCAGCGGTGGCGTCGATGTCGCGCGACCAGGCTTTTTCATCGCGAATCAGGGTCGGCTTGAGCAGAATCACCAGTTCGCGTTTTTGCGAAGAGCGGCCGCGTTGTCCAAACAGAGAGCCTGCATCGCTACCAGTTGTACCGGGCAGGCCGGAGCGATCAACCGTATTGCTTTGGCTCATCAGGCCGCCGATGGCAACAATATAGCCATCACGGGCGCGTACGATGCTGTCGGTTTCATTGACAGTAGAGGCTGCCAATGGCAGTTTGAATTGGCCCTGGGTGCCCAGGTCAATGAGCTTTTCTTTTTCAGTGACGGAGGTGACGGCAGGATGGATGTGCAGAATGATGTTGTCATCATCATCAATCTGCGGCGTCACATCCAGCGAGATGCCGGAAAAGTAAGGTTGCAGGGTCAGGCTAGGCGAAAAGGTTGAGCTGCCGGTCGCATTGGTGGTGGTATTCGAGGTCACATTGGTGACGTACAACTCGTCGGTACCGACTTTCAAAACGGCCTTCTGATTATTCAGCGTGGCGACACGCGGGCTCGATAAGACAGAAGTTGAGCCTTGTGTCTCCAGGAAATTAAGCAGGGCCGCAAAATTGGCGGTCTGTAAAGCCAGACCAAAGAAACCGGCACCGCTAGAGGCGGCTGCAATCGCACCTGCTGTACCAGGAACTGTCGACACCGAGCCGTTGGTGAGAGTAGTGGCTAAAGGGGAGTTACTTGAAACTAGGCTCCCGCCCGGTTGTAGAACCCCTGCCGTGACACGATTGGAGCTGCCATTGAAGGTTGCCCAATTGATACCAGCCTGGAACGACTCGTTCAGGGTGACCTCGATAATCTTGGCTTCGAGCATTACCTGTCGATCGGCGATAGCCTGAATGGCACGCAGATAGTTTTCTACATTACGGATTTCACGCGGCAAGGCTTTGACCAGAATCACACCGGAGTCCGGCGTGACGACCACGCTACGTCCGTCCGCAGTGCCGACAATCGCGTCCAGTGAGGTCGTCAGGCTGCCCCAGAAGTCATTGCGTGAGGTGGTGCGTACTCGTGTGGTGATATTGCCTGTGGTGCTGGTGTTGCCACCGGCAGTGCCACCCGGCGCAGTGCCGGTACCTGTGTAGTTCTGGTTCTGCGCAGCATTATTGCCAGCGGTTCCAGAGGTGCTGCTGGCCGCGCTGGAAGTGACGCGCAGTTCGGTTTCACCGGCTCGCATTGCCGACAGATAGTTGACTTGAAACACGCGGGTCTGCAGGGTGTTGGCCTGAATGGTGATGCGATTGCCCTGGATGCGGTACTCGTAGCCATACAGCTCGCGAATTGAATCGAGCGCTTCGCGCACCGTCACATCCTTCAGGTTGATCGTGATCTGCCCCGTCACTTCAGGAGTCATCAGCATGTTGTAGCGCGTGCCGCTGACGATGGCCATGAACACTTGCTGGGCCGGCGCAGCGACTACCGACAAGTCAAAGTGCGGTTCGCTGGCCTGGGTGACCGGGCTGATCACGGCCAATGGTGGCAGCAGGGCTTTTTCGGCGGCGTCGTTGCCACGTGGGTCGCGGCCGGCTTCCTTGAGCTCACTGTTGATTTGATCCCGGACCGTGTCACGGCCAAGGTTGGGGTAAGCGCAGGCCGCCAGCAGTGCGCTCAGGAGGCAGATCGGAAGTAGTCGGATGTTATTCATGGTCGTTCCCATTTACCGTGCTATGGGTTTGCTGCGATGAGATAATTTGGTCGGCTGGGTTTTGGCGATACCCGGCGTCAGCGTGAGCGTTTCGCGCCCACCACTGCTCGATAGCAGAACCACCGAGCTTTCGTTGATTTGCACCAGTCGGGCATCGCCCACCTTGCCGCCCAGAGCGATCAGCTCGCCATTGATCAAAGCCTGCGGCTTGGCGCCAGCCCGGCGCACAATACTTTGCAAACCGCTACTGGCTTGCTCTGCATCACTGCTCTGGCCGACACTGCCAGCCGGACGAGTCGGGTCACGCAGCTCTTGTGCGTGGACATCAAGGTTCCAGCCCATGCACAACAGTGCAGAGGCGAGCAGGATGCGATTCAGGTTCATACCGCTAACCATGGCAAATCCAGACTCAGGGTGTAAAGGGTGAAGGTCACCTGACTACGCGGGTATTCGATCACTTTGAGCTCCATCGCACTCCACAGAGGACGGGGCGAGAGGCGTTGCAGTTCTTCGGCATAGCTCAGCAGGTCGGCATAGCTGCCGGCAATGGTGATTTCGACACCATGCCGATACATGCCTCCGGGCGGGGGATTGGGTTGGCCGGTGGCCTTGTTAATCGCCGGTAGCGCGATATTGGCAGGAGCCGGGGTGTCGCCCTTGTCTTTGTTGCTGTCCAGCAACGGGGTAACCGGCAAGGTTTTCAGATTGACCAGTTCCAGGCCACGATGTTTGGCGAGCAAAGCCTGCAACATGCGCGGCATTGCGCTTGGGCTGACCAGGATGCCGTCATAGCGATGCAGATCATTTTCAACCGTGCCCGTTTGTACTTTGACCGCGTTCAGCGCGGTTCGGTTGGGCGCATTCGGGTCACGGATTTGGCCGCGCAATGCAACGGTCTGCGCTTGCGCCGTGGCCAGATCGCTTTGCTTTTGGGCAATGCCACTTTCCAGTAGCTTGTTTTGACGCTGCGCCGGTTCAATGACCAATGTATAGGCAAACATGCCGAGGCCAACTACGACGGCCACAGCAACCAGCTTGCGTTCGCGTAATTGCAGGCCGTCATAACGCTTTGCCAGCTTCTGCCATAGTGCTTTCATGGCTTGCTCCCGATAACAGGCGTGGCAGTCGCTGACTGAGTAGAAATCAAGACAAACTCGTGAAAGTTATTGGCTGGCGCCGGTTTGGCCGCTGGCACTGCCGTACCTGCCGGCAAGGGTTCCGGGGCGAGCGCAATACCGCCAACAGGGTTGGCTGCCGGTGCCGTCTTGGCGATTTCCAATGCCGCAAAGGTGCGGCCCTTGAAAGGCTTCTCGGCGCTGAGGCGGCGCATGTATTCGGGGATCAGCGCCGGGTCTATGGTGCGGCCACGGATATCCAGCGCATTGGTATCAGTATTGATATTGAAGGCCGTCAGCCACAAGCCGTTCGGGACCTGGCGTGCAAATCCGCGCAACCAGTCGGCTTGACTGGTGGCCTCCGGGGCCAGGCCTTTTTTCAGGATTTCGAGGACTTCGCTGCGGGCCATCAGACGGGCACGCGCGTCATCAAGTTCCTGCAGCAAAGCATTGTCTGGCTTGAGCGTTCTAAGTTGCTCACCCAGCTGTTTGACTTCGTTCTGGGCAGTCTCAAGTTGCGGAGCCAACTCGTTTGATTGCTGCGTCAGCGTAGATTTATGCCAGTAAGTCCAGCCGCCCCAGAGTACGGTGATTGCGAGCAGTACTGCCACCACCGAACCCACGTTATGGGCGGTCCATGGATCAAACTGCTTTTGCAGGGAGGCGTCAAAAAGATTGATTTGCTGGCTCATGCAGTCGCCTCGTTGCGTAAGGCAGCACCCAGCACTGGCAGGGCATCGGCCAGTGTTGCGCTATTGCTAAGCATCGGGACAGCGGAAATGTCCAGTCCTTCGCTAATATTCAAAGTCGCTACTTTTTGGTAGAGGTTGTCTTTGAGATACTGAATCAAGCCGTCTGCGCCAGGAACGGGTAGTACCAGTAAGCGTTCCAGACTGAGTTGACTGAAGTTGCGGTCAAAATTGTCGAGTGAGCGTTGTACATCCAGCACGATGCGGTCATAGGCGGTTATGTTGTCACCGGCCAATTCCGCCAGGCTAATGTCGATGCGGCGAATGGCATACAGCTCGCCATTGCAGGTGAAGGTAAGCAAACCACCCTGGTCGCTGAAGATCAACAAGGCCAAAGCCCGATCGGGTACTTCAAACAGCTTGGCGATATTGCGTTGTGCGAGCTCAGGTAAATCAATCGCAGTCAGCGCCACCTTGGCCGCTTGAAAGCCCTGAATCAGGGGGCGCAAGACTGTATGTGGCGCTGCAGCTGCCAGCAATTGCGCTGGCCGGCCTGGTGCGGTAGGAATTTTCAGTACATCGATGCCCGCTTCAGCAACGGAAAAATTCACCATGTCCTTGATCTTCCAGCGCACCGCTTCTTTCAATTCAGCGGCGGGGGCGCCGGCCGGTAGATTAGGCGCCTCGATCGACAGGAATTGATAGTCAGTGTTACTGAGCAAGGCCGTGCATTGCCCACCCAGTTTTCCAGCCTGACGCAGACGCGACAGGCTGGCGGTGAGTCCATCCGTCAAGGGATAGGACTCACACAGGGTCACTACCGGCAGCGCATCCGTGCGTTGCTGTATGCGTGCCACATCCAGCCGGGCTGCGGTCGAGGCGATCGCAGTCCAGCCGGTGTTTGCGGCTGATTTGGCTTTAGGCCCGCTCATGCTGGCCTATTTAGTTGATACAGCTGACTGTTGCTGTTGCTGCAGTGCCGCCGCCGACTGGTGTCACCGAGCACTCAACGTAGCCGTTGGCACCGCATGTGGCAGTACTGGAGGCAAGCGCAGCAAGGGTGAATTGTGTTGCTGGCGGGAATCCACCTTGCAACAGGCCGGTGGCGGTATTGCCCCATGCCGCATTGGCAGTTGTGCAGATCGTGCCCGCTGCGGCGCTAAGGGTGACACCGCGAGTGCTATTGGCACTACGCGCGCCATAGTTGATGCTCGATGCCGAAGACATGGCAGCGGCAACGCCGGCAGCAGCAGCCGTGCGTGCTTCGGTGTCGACGCCGACGAAACGCGGTAGCGCCGAAACAGCCAGGATGCCAAGAATGACGATAACAACGATAAGCTCGATGAGCGTAAAGCCTGCTTGCTTTTTCATGATGAGACTCCTCTTAGAAAACTAACAACCGGTGGTGACTACGTTAATAACAGGCGCGACGACGATGGTGCTGCCGGACAACGTTGCTTCCTGATAGCTGACTCGGCAGAAGGGGACGGTCCCGCCTGCGACGTCATAAGTGCGGGTGGTAACCCCGCTGGCACTACTTCCTACAATCAATGCATCTGCAGAAACATTTATTTGTGCGGCGGCATCAATGCCATCCACTGTTGCAGCCGGGTACTGATTGGCAATCCGGATCATGGTGCCTTCCATATTGATGGCAGGCGGCACGCTCTTGCAATTGCTCGCCGTCACGCTAGGGGCAACACTGGACAGGTCCAACAGGCAGCGCGAGTGTCCTAATGCAGCCGATGACCGAATCAGACCAAAAGTACTGTAGGCCTTGGCAACCCGGGCTTCACGCTGCACGTCGATCAAGCGCGGCAAGGCGACCGCTGCGAGGATGGCGATGATCGAAATGACCACGATCAACTCGATCAGCGTAAAACCGCGGTGTTGTCGTCTGTCAGCGCGCATCATTTTTGGCATCGTATTCATTGCTTCGGCAACTCCCGTCATTTCTTGAATGCCACCCGGCCCAAATCCCACAATGGCAGGAATATAC
>DATJIB010000209.1:0-5036 GCA_035493575.1 Rhodocyclaceae bacterium
CCCCAATTGATTTGCGCCACGCCCACCTTCATTCTCTCGCGCATCTGGCCGGATGCACCGGCAGACATGCTGCAGGCTGCTGCGGCGATCGAGCATGCGCCGTGGCTGGTGGCCAACCTGAGCTTGAGCAGAATGCCTGAAGAGCGCCGTGGCGCGCAACTGTCTTGGGACAATGTGATTTACCAGAGCCCCGGCCTGGGTTACGTGGTGGCAACCCATCAACAGATTCGCACGCGTCCGGGTCCAACCGTGCTGACCTACTATCGCGCTTTTGGTGGCGCCGATACCAAGCAAAGCCGGCAACAGCTGCTGGCAACGCCGCGCGAAACCTGGACGGAAACCATACTTGCGGAAATGGAGCGCATCCATCCCAACATCCGCCAGATCACCACCAATGTGAATATCACGCGTTATGGTCACGCCATGGCCAAGCCGACGACAGGCTCTTTATGGCATGGCAAACGCGCGCTGCTGTCGCGACCGGTCGGGCGCATTCAGCTCGCCCATGCCGACCTGTCCGGATTTTCGATTTTCGAAGAAGCCAATTATCACGGCGTACGTTGCGCCGAAAATGCCTTGGCCGCCCTTGGGTATGCCAGCAGGAGCTTGCTATGAACGGAATACATCTGATCGCCGAACTGTATGAGTGCGCCGTTACCCCTTCACTCATACGGGCCGACGCACTCAACACCTTGTGCCAAAGTATTTGCGTCGAGCATGGACTCGAAATTGTTGGGAGCTGCTTCCATCAATTTGGTACCGCAGCGCAACCGGCAGGCGCAACCGGGGCCGTCGTGCTGGCTGAATCCCATCTTGCCATCCACACATGGCCAGAGCTCGGGAGCGTGACACTGGATCTGTATGTATGCAACTTCAGCCGTAATAACGAGGCCCGCGCGCACACCGCTTTCGCTGACTTGATTGCGCACTTTGCCCCAGGCCGTCTTGAGCAACGCGAAATTACGCGTGGCGCGCTATCAATGGCTCAGACCACGGCCTAGGCGCTAAAATGCGTATCCAATAACTCGCACGCCAATGCGTCGCCTTAGTCTTGCTCATGACGCAAATCAGTACCCGTCAATATTCGATTGGCCTGCTCCTGGCGGGTATTGCAGCGCTCGGCTTTTCCTTCAAGGCGATCCTGGTCAAACTGGCTTATCTGGTGCCAACCGGCATTCCACTGAATGCCGTCACCTTGCTGACCTTGCGCATGCTCTATTCGCTGCCTGTCTTTGCCTATATTGCGTGGCGCGAATCGCAGGACAAAGCGCCGCTTAGCGGCAAGCAACTCGGCAGCATCGCCGTGCTCGGCATGTTCGGCTATTACGGCGCCAGTCTATTTGACTTCATCGGCCTGCAATACATCAGCGCCGGTCTGGAGCGGCTAGTACTGGCTATCTATCCAACCTTGACCCTGCTGCTTAGCGTTTTTGTGTTTGGCGAGAAACTGACCCGCCGCAAGCTGGCCGCCTGTGCCATTTGCTACCTCGGCATTGCCGCCGCCTTCATGCATGACCTGAACTTTGCTGCCGACAACCGCGCCATCTGGATAGGCAGCGGCTTTGTGTTTGCATCAGCCGTCAGCTATGCAATTTATCTGGCCGGAACCGGGCGCATGCTTGAGCAGATCGGCACCCAGCGCTTCACGGCACTGGCTATGCTGGTCTCGACTGCTATTACATTTTTGCACTTTGTCGCAACTACGCCGCTGACGGCCATAGACCAGCCCTTACAGACTCATTTATTGGCAGCTGGAATGGCGCTGTTCTCGACCATCATTCCCGTATTCGCCCTATCCGCAGCCATTCGCCGCATTGGCGCGCCCAATAGCGCTCTGGTCGGCTCTTCCGGCCCCTTGCTCACCATCTTGTTTGGCTGGTGGCTATTAAATGAGCCGATTTCCCTGGTGCAACTGGCGGGTTTGCTCCTGGTGGTGGGTGGTGTGAGCCTGATCGGCAAACGTTAAGCTGAAATCGGCAAAATCGGCTAAAATGTCAGTAACTTACGGGTTTCTTACAACCCGCTCCTGCATTTTTATAGCTTGATTTTAAGCACCCTGGTCCTGTCAGATCGGATCGGTTACAACTTCGCCTCATGAAACCAGCCCGTCCTTCACGCTCCTGGCTACTCAATACACTCTCGACTGGCACCGCCTTGCTGATCGCATTTGTATTGTTGGTGGGCCAACGTTGGCTGGAAGAGCGTAAGACTTTGCTTGATGAAGTGCACATGCAAGCCACGCTGGTAGGCGCCAACGTTTCGATAGCGCTAGCGGCCGGCGACCCGCAAATGGGTAATGACATGCTGGCTGCCATGCAAAAAGCGCCGTCGGTCCAGGGCACCGGACTCTATCGCAACGACGGGGCCCTCTTCGCCCGTTACGACCGCGATGGCAACAAACATTTACCCGCGCATAGCCCACCCATAGGGCACGAATTTTCCACGAGTCATTTGATCGTCACCGTTCCCGTCGCCTATGGCGGCGTCGAGGACATCGGCACGCTGGTGGTTCGCGTTACGCTTGAAGAGTTATATAGCAGCATTCTCTATTTCATCGGCAGCCTGCTGGGTACCGCTATGGTTGCTACCCTGCTAGGGCTGCTGGCCAGCCGCGGTTTGCGGCAACGCATGAAGCAAGCCGAACATGATTTGCACTTGTTGGCCCTGTATGACCGCGTCACCGGGCTTTCCAACCGCTATGCGTTTGAGCTGGCGATTGAGCAAACCATTCTGCGTCACCAGCGCGATGGTGGCGGCTCCACTTTGTTGTTTATCGACGTTGATGGCTTCAAGAAAATCAACGACCGTTTTGGCCACGCCAGCGGCGATAAAGTGCTGCAGGAAATCGGCCAGCGTATTACCTACACCTTGCGGGCGGCCGATGTCGTGGCACGTTTGGGCGGGGACGAGTTCGGAGCCATCCTGGTCAACACCTGCAATCCATCCGATGCCGCGCATGTAGCGGAAAGTCTGGTGCGGGAAGCGGCCAAGCCTTTCCTGATGGATGATGCCAGCGTCCATATCGGCTTCAGCATTGGGATTGCCATGCTGCCGGACGATGGCGACTCGGCCCCGGTCTTAATGCATCACGCCGACCTGGCTATGTATCACGCCAAGAGTCTAGGCAAGAGCAACTACCAGTTTTTCTCTGACACACTCGACAATGCAGTGCGCCGCCGCCTCGATATTGAGGAAGGTCTGCGCCGTGCGCTGATTAGTCACGAGTTATTTGTGGTGTATCAGCCGCAAGTTTCTCGCTCTGATGGGCCGATCGAAGGCATCGAGGCGCTGGTGCGCTGGCGGCGCAAGGACGGCACCATCATCTCGCCAACGGAATTTATTCCGGTTGCGGAAGAGTCTGGTTTGATTGGTGATATCGGCGAGTTTGTCTTGCAGCAGGTCTGTAACGACATTAATCAACTACGCCAGCGCGGCCTGCATGTTCCTACCGTCGCGATCAATCTCTCTGGGCGCCAATTCCTGCGCCGTACCTTTGCGCAGGAGATGCTGCAGAAACTGAATGACGCGAACCTCAGCCCGGACAATGTTGAAATCGAACTGCCCGAAAGTGTCTTGATGGACAAGCTCGACGAGTACCGTCAGATCATGTCCGACCTGACGGCCTCGGGCATACGCATCGCCATTGATGATTTCGGCACGGGCTACTCATCGCTCAGCTATCTGAGCAAGCTACCCGTGAGCAAACTCAAGATCGATCGCAGTTTTGTTTCTGAATTGCCAGAGAATGTGAATAGCCTCACCATCGTCACTGGCATTGTCAGCATGGCGCATGCGCTTGGTTTGCGCGTGGTTGCTGAAGGTGTCGAAACAAGTGGTCAAGCCGAATGCCTGCTGGCGAATGGCTGTGATCTGCTGCAAGGCTTCCTGATCGGGCGGCCTATGAATCTGGAAAAACTGGCGGCTCTACTCACTAAGCAATGAGATGCAATAAGCCATGGCAATAAAAAAGCCCAGCGCACACGCTGGGCTTTTTTAATTGGACTTCAATAGTTGTCAGCCCAGTCTATGGACGACATCCAAGGTCAGGTCGGCCTGATTCATCGAGTAAAAGTGCAGGCCCGGTGCGCCACCGGCCAGGAGCTTTTGACAAAGGTCCGTGACCAGTTCCAGGCCCAATTCACGCACCGCTACGCTGTCATCACCGAGCGCTTCAAAACGCTTGCGCATCCAGCGCGGAATTTCGGCACCGCAACTATCGGAAAACCGCGCCAGCTTGCTGAAACTGCCAATCGGCATGATGCCCGGCACAATCGGAATATCCACGCCCCGCTTTTGCACTGCCTCGACAAAGTGGAAGTAGGCATCAGCATTGTAAAAGTACTGGGTAATCGCCGAGTTGGCGCCAGCTTTGACCTTGCGCACAAATGCATTCAGATCATCTTCGGGCGAGCGCGCTTGCGGATGCCACTCAGGATAAGCCGCGACTTCAATGTGGAAACGATCGCCCGTTTCACTGCGAATAAACTCAACCAGTTCATTAGCGTAACGGAGCTCACCCGGGTCGCCGGTACCAGAAGGTAGGTCGCCGCGCAAAGCCACAATGCGGCGAATGCCGGTGGTGGTGAACTCATCCAGAATCGCACGCAGCTTTTCGCGCGAAGAACCAATGCAGGAAAGATGCGGAGCCGCTTCATGGCCTGCCGCGGCAATATCGCGAATGGTGGCGAAAGTCCGCTCCTGGGTTGAACCACCTGCACCATAGGTCACCGAGAAAAACTCAGGATTGAGTACGGCCAGACGTTCCGTTGTAGTGCGCAGCTTGGCCGCACCTTCTGGCGTTTGCGGCGGAAAGAACTCAATCGAAAGATGCGGGATCGATGTATTCATAATTTATGCGTAATTATTTTTCGCTCTGCGAGAGCAGGCTGGAAAGCAGCCAGGAAATGATGCTGTAGAGCAAGGCGCCAAAGAAGGCGGCCGAAAAACTCTGCACCACAAAACCCTGCAAGATTGAACCGACAAACCAGAACAGGATGCCGTTCAGAATCAGAATGAAAACACCCAGCGTCAGCAAT
>DATJIB010000210.1:0-3509 GCA_035493575.1 Rhodocyclaceae bacterium
CTGTGCTGCCAGCTCTTGTGCTGTCGCCAGACCAATCCCTGTGGTGCCGCCGGTAACCAGTGCGACCTTGCCATTCAATTGCTTGTTCACGATGTTTTCCTTTATATCGATTGATTGAAATGTGCCGACCGCTGCGTTTCGTTTGATTGCGTTGCGTGTTGGCATGGACGAACTTTAGGCTCGCCCGATCTTTTTATAAATACGGTAAGATCGAAATTACTTTCCATGTATGTGTATAATAAGAATCGACCGGAGCAAAGCAATGGATCAGCTGCAAGCAATTCGAGGATTTGTCCGAGTGGTGGAGGCTGGCAGCTTTACGCGAGCCGCCGACTCGCTGGATATGCCGAACGCCACGCTAAGCAAACTGGTGCAGGAACTGGAAGCCCATCTGGGCATAAAGCTGCTGCAACGCACGACGCGCCGCGTATCAGTAACGCCAGAAGGCACCGACTATTACGAGAAAACGACGCGCATCCTCAAGGATCTGGAGGACATCGATACATCCTTCGGCATCTCGCGCAGCAAGCCGCGCGGTCATCTTCGAATCGATGTGGGCTCATCCACCGCCAGCGACGTGCTGATTCCCCTGCTTCCGGACTTTCTGGAACGCTATCCCGACATACGTATCGATCTTGGCGTATCTGACAGGTCGGTAGATCTCATCGGCGACAACGTTGATTGTGTAATTCGCGGTGGACCACTGGATGCGTCATCGCTGGTGGCGCGTAGCATCGGCAAGGCAGAGATGGTGACTTGCGCCACGCCGGCATACCTGAAGCAGTTCGGTGTGCCCGCCTATCCCGACGAGCTGAAAAACGGTCACAAGCTGATTAGCTATGTATCCAGCCAAAACGGGCGCGCTATGCCGTTTCGTTTTGAACGCGCGGGCGAGAAGCTGGAAATAAAAGTTGAACATCGCGTTGGCGTCAACGAGAGCAATGCCCATGTGGCCGCAGGACTAGCCGGCCTTGGAATCATTCAGACATTTACCTACGCCGCAGGACCCGCGATCAGCGATGGGCGCCTGGTAGCGATACTCAAGAAATGGAAACCGGCCGCATACCCGTTCCACGTTGTGTATCCGAAGAACCGACATCTGACACATCGGCTCAGGGTTTTCATTGACTGGCTGGTAGAGACCTTCCCCTCACACATTGCGCCAACACCGACGCGTAAATAGCTTAAGCGCGGCGCGGCAAGCAAAAGGCCTTGGCTAAACACCGAGGCCTGCCGAGCTCCTGCTAGGCGCCTTCACTCATCTAGACACCTATTAGCTCTCACGGAATTTCTTGATCTGGCGTGCATCACGCTTGGTCGGGCGACCGCGCAGATTGGCGCCCGGTGCTGGCGCCAGCTTGCGTTGCTCAGACAAGGCGACCCGCGCCTTGAAACTGGCTTCGGACTCTTCATACATCTTGCGCGCCTCAGGTACGGGACGGCGCAGCGCATGCAGCTCTTTGACGATCACGATATAGCGCTGCTCGCCGCTGCGGATATCCAGCTCATCACCCACTTTGATTTCACGTGAAGGCTTGAGGATTGCCCCATTGAGGCGGACATGGCCTGCATCGATGGATTGGCAGGCGATGCTGCGCGTTTTGAAAAAGCGCGCTGCCCATAGCCATTTGTCGATACGTTGGCGGGAGGTACTGATGGGGGTAACTTCACTCATGTTTAATCACAAAATCTTTAACTGCAACGCGTTCGCTCTGCAGGGTGTTTTCAATGGCATCCAGATCAGCATAGCCCAAGGCCATGCCGCAGATGATGATGTCGTGGTGACTAAGATCAAGCTCCCTGCCAACTACACCCGGATACTCCATCCACGAAGCCTGAGCACAGCTGTCGATGCCACGTGCTTGCGCAGCGATCATGATGTTCTGCATGAACATGCCGTAATCAACCCAACTGCCTTGGGCCAGGCGTCTATCGATGGTGAAGATCAAACCCGTGGGCGCGCCAAAGAATTCAAAATTGCGCCGCTGCTGCGCTTTCATCTTGCCCTTCTCACCGCGCTCGATGCCAAGCAGGCTGTACAAGTCCCAGCCCAGTTTGCGGCGGCGAGCCGCGTAAGGCTCGAAGAACTCAACCGGATAGTAGTCGTATTCATTACGCCGCTCTTCCGGTTGGTAATCAAAGGCCGTGACCGCCGCCTTGATCATGCGCTGCAAGGCCGCACCTTCGAGCACATGCACACGCCATGGCTGCATATTTCCCCCGGACGGCGCACGCGCTGCCACGGCGAGAATGCGATCCAGCTCGCCCTCTGGCAGCGGCGTAGGCAGGAAGGCGCGGATTGAACGTCGAGCAGTAATCGCCGAGTCGACAATATCAATCCGTGAGTGCTGCTCGTGTTCCCAGAAGTGGGTCATGAAAGCTTCCTACGTTGCAGCAAACTAGAAACGGCTTGCCGTTCGCTTTTACTCATTACAGACCGCTTTTCAACTGCTCAAGAATCGCCGGGTTTTCCAAGGTCGACACATCCTGCGTAACCTCTTCGCCCTTGGCCAGGGAACGCAGCAGGCGCCGCATGATCTTGCCGGAACGCGTCTTGGGCAGATTGTCGCCAAAGCGAATATCACGCGGCTTGGCGATAGGGCCGATTTCCTTGGCCACCCAGTCGCGCAATTCGGTGGCGAGTTTTTTGGCCTCTTCACCTTGCGGGCAAGGACGCTTCAACACGACGAAAGCGCAGATGGCTTCGCCGGTGAGATCGTCTGGACGACCAACGACCGCTGCTTCGGCCACGTTCGGATTGGCGACCAGCGCCGACTCGACCTCCATGGTGCCGAGGCGATGGCCGGATACATTCAGTACGTCGTCGATACGGCCCATGATGGTGAAGTAACCGGTCTTGGAATCGCGTACGGCGCCGTCGCCGGCAAGGTACAACTTGCCGCCGAGCTCCTCAGGAAAATATGATTTCTTGAAACGCTCGTGATCGCCCCAGATGGTACGGATCATTGATGGCCATGGCTTCTTGATGACGAGCAAACCACCCTTTCCCCATGGCAATTCATGGCCGGCCTCATCCACGATGGTGGCTTGAATACCGGGGAACGGCAAGGTGCACGAGCCAGGAACAAGAGGCGTAGCGCCCGGCAACGGCGTAATCACATGACCGCCGGTTTCGGTTTGCCAGAAGGTATCGACAATCGGGCAACGACTGCCGCCGACATTTTCGTAGTACCACATCCAGGCTTCCGGATTGATCGGCTCGCCAACGGTGCCGAGAATGCGCAGCGAGGACAAATCGAACTTCTTCGGATGCAGCGTATCGGAAGTACCGGTCGCCTTGATCAAGGACCGGATCGCAGTCGGCGCGGTGTAGAAAATCGTGACCTTGTGCTTTTCGATCATGCGCCAGAAGCGCGCTGCATCGGGAAAGGTGGGCACACCTTCGAAGATTAATTGCGTCGCACCATTCGACAGCGGGCCGTAGGCGACGTAGGTGTGGCCGGTAATCCAGCCAATGTCAGCAGTACACCAGAAGGTGTCATGGGCCT
>DATJIB010000211.1:0-2383 GCA_035493575.1 Rhodocyclaceae bacterium
GTTCGAGCCTGAATTCATTGCTGCCGAGCAGGCGGCGTATATGGAAACCGCAGTCGAGGACGACGAAATCGGCGAGCGCATGGACCGTGGCCGCCACGCCTTGTGGAAGTCTGGCCGGAATGAAGTGGGCCCGTATCAATCGCCCATGGAAGATGGCATGCAGCATTTCCATGAGTTCTATCGCCGCGAGATGGCGAAGGCGTTGCAAACGCTTTGATTGATCTGATGCGACAGTGATCGACAATCACTGTCGCGTTATGGCAACGGCATGTTTGCCGGCTGACTGATTGGGTTATAGTGAGATTGTCTACCTCACCGTTTCACATCAGAAAGGATAGGCCATGATTGCGATTGATCACAAAGGACCCCTCGTTAGCGTTGCCGTGCTGGGTGAGTTCACCCTGGCCGATTATTCCGAGTTTGAAGAGTTGGTCAATTACAAGGTCAAGTTCGAAGGCCCGGTTGATCTGTATTTCGATCTGCGCGAAATGCTCGAGTTCACCGTCGATGTGGTGTGGGAAGAAATCAAATTCTCACGCGCGCATGCCAATGATTTTCGACGCATAGCCGTGGTCACCGATAGCCAATGGATTACCTGGAGCGCCTGGCTAAGCAAGGTCTTCGTCAATACTGAGTTGCGTGTATTCGACGATGCCAGCGATGCCCAAGCCTGGGTCGGGAGCGACTAAATGGCCATCATCAGTGCAGCGGCGCTGCATGCCGATCCACGGCGCCATATCTTCGATTGCCGCTTCAATCTGGCTGAGCCGGCGGCGGGTGCCAGTGCCTATGCCGAAGGACATATTCCCGGGGCGCAGTATCTGCATCTTGATCACGATCTGTCCGGTTCGCGCACCGGCAAGAATGGCCGACACCCACTCCCTGATCCACATGTGTTCGCCAGCCGTTTAGGGTCGCTTGGTTTGACGCCGGATATGCCGGTGGCGATTTATGACGACGCCGGCGGCATGTTTGCGGCGCGCGTGTGGTGGATGCTGCACTGGATCGGACATCAAGCTGTGGTTTCAGTACTGGATGGTGGCATCCAGGCCTGGCTCGCAGCGGGTTTTGAGTTGTCGCAAGAAGTGCAGCATCCCGCTGCGAAAAGCTACCTTTTGACCAAGACCGGTCCAGTGGTCAAGGCTCAGGATGTGCTCAACTTTCTTGGGGCATCTTCAGCTTATTTACTCGATGCACGCAGTGCCGACCGCTTCCGTGGCGAGAACGAAACGCTGGATCCGGTGGGTGGGCATATTCCGGGTGCGAAGAATCGTTTCTTCCGTGACAACCTCACCGATGATGGTCACTTCAAACCCGCGCATCAATTGCGCACCGAGTTCATGGAGCAACTGGCCGGTGCTGATCCATCTACCGTTGTTCACTCCTGCGGCTCAGGCGTAACCGCTTGCCATAATCTGCTGGCGATGGAGGTAGCGGGGCTCACAGGATCCAAGCTCTACGCGGGGTCGTGGAGCGAGTGGAGTAGTGACCCATCGCGTCCGATGGAAAAGGGTTAAGCCGCCAACCTTTGTAACGCCCACTGCACGTGTTCACGAATCAACTCGCTATTGTCGTCTTGACGCGATCTCAGTGCAGCAATTGCTGCTGCAGCGGCAGCATGTTGCGCTGGAATATTGCCAAGCCCCACCGCCAAGTTACGTAGCCAGCGCTCATAACCAATCCGGCGTATGGCTGAGCCCTCCAGACGTTGCTTGAATTCATCTTCGGTCCAGGCAAACAGTTCAACCAATGTGGACTGGTCGAGTCCGTTCCTCACTTTGAAATCATCCTGCTCTGTCAACGGCGCAAATCGATTCCATGGGCAAACCAGCTGGCAGTCGTCGCAACCGTAAACACGATTGCCGATCAGAGGCCGCAACTCAATTGGAATGCTGCCTTTGAGCTCAATCGTCAGGTAGGAAATACAGCGCCGTGCATCCAGCTCGTACGGCCCGACAAAAGCCTGCGTCGGGCAAATGTCCAGGCAGGCCTGACAACTGCCGCAATGTGCGGTGGTCGGCTGATCGATTGGCAGGGGCAGGTTGGTAAATAGCTCGCCGAGAAAGAACCACGAACCCGCATCGCGGTTGAGCAACAACGTGTGTTTGCCGCGCCAGCCCAGCCCGCTCATGGCGGCCAGCTCGACTTCCATCACCGGTGCCGAGTCAGTAAAGGCACGGTATTGAAATGCTTGTTCGGCGCTGCTGTGGCCACCAACTTCCGCGTTAATTTTATCGGCCAGCTGTTGCAGCTTGTTGCGCAGCACCTTGTGGTAATCCCGGCCGAGTGCATAGCGCGACAGATAGGCACGGCTGGCATCCTGCAGATTGCTGCCGGCGTCAGCGGCATCCGGCTTGTAATTGAGGCGCGCGGTGATGACCGA
>DATJIB010000212.1:0-4860 GCA_035493575.1 Rhodocyclaceae bacterium
AGCCTTGCGTGGCGAGGCTGCCAACTGGGCGTATTGGCATATCTGGTTTGGCGACGAGCGCTGCTTGCCACCCGAACATCCGGAGCGTAACAGCCGCATGGCGATGGTGGCCTGGCTCGCGCATGTGCCGATTCCGGCGCATCAGATCCACGCAATTCCGGCCGAACGAGGTGCGGAAGTGGCTGCGCATGACTATGCCGAGCTGCTGAAAAGTGTGTCGCATTTCGATCTGGTGCTGCTGGGTCTGGGCGAGGATGGACATACTGCAAGTTTGTTTCCCATGCAGGAATGGGACAAAGCCATTTCCTGGCCGCCGGTATTGCCGGTGCATGATGCACCCAAGCCGCCGCCGGATCGCGTCAGCCTCAGCCCGGATCGTCTGAGTGCAACACAGGCCGTACTTTTCCTTGTTGCCGGCGTCGGCAAAGTCGACGCAGTGCGGGATTGGCATGACGGGATCAATATTCCCGCCAGCCGTATATCTGCCAAAGAAAGTGTCGACATCTATCTGGATGCTGCCGCAGCTGGAGCGTTGCGCGGGATCTAGGGGTAGCGCCACATCGCGTGCTGGCGGTAGGAGAGCAGGGGACGTTTTTAGCATTTCCTTTTTGTTATAATGAGAATTAATCTCATTATGTTTGTTCCGAGGAAATCATGTCCCGCCCTGTTTTTGTGTGTTGCTTCAAGCCTTCTCTACTCGCATGCGCCATTAGCATGGCACTTCCGGTTCTTGCGCAACAGGCGGCGGCGCCGACTCAGCTCGGAGAGGTGGTGGTCAGTGCCAGCGCAGATGCCTCAGCAGAAGGATTGACTAAATCCTATGCAGGCGGCCAGGTTGCTCGTGGTGGCCGTGTCGGCATTCTGGGTAACCAGGACATGATGGACACGCCGTTCAGCAGCACGGCTTACACCAATGAGCTGATTCAGAATCAGCAGGCGAAAAGTGTCGCCGATGTATTGCAGAATGATCCGTCTGTACGTATTGCCCGCGGCTTTGGTAATTTCCAAGAGCTGTACATGATTCGCGGATTTAACGTTTACTCCGACGACATGGCGTACAACGGCCTTTACGGTTTGTTGCCGCGCCAATATGTAGCAGCTGAACTGCTCGAACGTGTTGAAGTTTTTCGCGGTGCATCGGCTTTCCTGAACGGCGCTGCACCGGGTAGCAGTGGTATTGGTGGCTCGATTAACGTACTGCCGAAAAGAGCAGGCAACGATCTGTTGACTCAAGTCACTTTGGGAGTTGAAAGCGGCGGTCGTTATCAAGCTGCTGTCGATGTCTCGCACCGCTTTGGTGAGGACAAGGCTTCTGGATTGCGCCTTAACGTTGTGCGTCGTGATGGTCAAGGTTCCGTAGACAACGAAAAACAGGATCTTTCCGTGCTGTCCGTTGGCTGGGATTGGCATAGCCGTGATGTGCGCTTGTCTGCTGACCTTGGCTACCAGAACAACAAAGTTACGCAGCCGCGTCCGAGCGTGTACGTAGGTTCCGTTGTCCCTGCTGCTTCAGATGCATCTAAGAACTTTGCTCAGCCCTGGACCTATGCAAAAGAAGAAGATGTATTCGGTACTGTGCGTGCAGAAGTCGACTTTAATGAGAGCCTTACCGGTTGGGCTGCTGGCGGTTTCCGCCAGGGTAAGGAGTCGAATCGCCTGGCTAATCCGACAGCGACAGGCGCGAATGGCGATACGCTGAACTATCGCTTTGAAAATGAACGCAAGGACGATGTGGTGACTGGTGAAGTTGGTTTGCGCGGAAAGTTGCAGACTGGCTCAGTCAAACACACCTGGGTTGCATCGGCTTCAGCTTTCAGCTCCAAGGAACATAACGCTTCGGCAACTTCGGCTTACAACGCACTGGTCGGTAATATCAATAATCCCACTGCTTATGCATTGCCGCCGCTGACTTTCCTCAATGGTAATTTGAATGACCCGCTGCTGGTAGGTAAAACCAATCTATCCAGCATAGCGTTGGCCGATACCTTATCCATGCTGAATGATCGAGTGCTGCTTACCTTGGGCGCGCGATATCAATCGATGGAAGATTACGGTTATAACTACGGTACCGGTGTTCAGGAAAGCCATAACAAAACGAACAAGACAACGCCAATTGCCGGCATTGTCTATAAGGCCAATCAGCAAGTTTCGCTCTATGCGAACTACATCGAAGGCCTAGAGAAAGGCCCTGTCGCGCCGGCCTATACCGCGAACAAGTTCACCCGTTTTTCTCCCCAGGTTTCGGAGCAGAAAGAAGTCGGTATCAAGTATGACGCCGGCAAGCTGGGTGGCTCGCTGGCTTATTTCACGACGACTCGTCCAGGCTCTTATGTGGATGGCTCCAATATATTTACGGTTGAGGGAGAACAACGCAATCAAGGTGTTGAGCTGAATCTGTTCGGTATGCCTCAACGAGGTTTGCGCTTGTTGGGAGGCTTGACGCTTCTGGACACGGAGCAAAAAACTTCCGTCGCTTCGCTTAATGGCAAAGATGCTATCGGGGTGCCCAAGACAATGGCGAATATTGGCGCTGAATGGGATGTCCCCGGTGTCAGTGGGCTCAGCCTGAATGGCCGTGTTGTGTATACCTCATCTCAATATGCCAATGGAACCAACACGCTGGAAATTCCTTCATGGACTCGGTTGGATCTCGGCGCACGTTACCTGACCACGATTGCCAATAAGCTGGTGACTTGGCGCGCTCGCGTGGATAACGTGACCGATAAGAACTACTGGGCATCGGCCGGTGGTTATCCGGGTCAAGCCTATCTGGTGCTTGGCGCTCCTCGCACCTTCGTGCTGTCGGCCTCCGTGGAGTTCTGATGACTACGCTTGGTCTACGTCGCTGGGCCTGGATCCACAAGTGGTCCAGCTTGGTGTGTACTCTGTTCATGCTGCTGTTGTGCGTGACCGGTCTGCCCTTGATCTTCCACCACGAAATCGGGCACCTGCTCGGGACGGAGGTGGAGGCGCCGGAAATGGCCGCCGATACGCCCATCGCCAGCATGGATGATGTGCTGGCGGCGGCACATGCCCGTCATCCTGAACTGATGGTGCGATTCGTTTCGCGTGATGCGGATGAGACGGCACTCTGGTTCGTCAATCTGGCCGAAAAGGCCGATTCGGAGGACAGTAAGTCAGTCGCCGTCGATGCGCGCACGGCCGAAGTGCTGGCCGAACCCAAGTTCGACGAAGGCTTCATGTACATCATGTTCAAGCTGCACGTCGATCTGTTCGCCGGCCTGCCGGGCAAGCTCTTTCTTGGCCTGATGGGCATGCTCCTAGTGATTGCGATTATTTCCGGCGTGGTGCTGTATGCGCCCTTCATGCGCAAGCTTGATTTCGGCACGGTGCGCCGCAAACGCTCCAATCGCCTCAAGTGGCTGGACCTGCACAATCTGCTGGGCATCGTCACCCTGGTCTGGGCGCTGGCAGTTGGTGCGACTGGCGTCATCAATACCTGGGCCGATCTGGTTATCAAGTATTGGCAGTACGACCAGATGGCGCAGATGATTGCGCCATACAAAGGCATGGCACCACCGGAGAAATTTGGATCGTTGGAAAAGGCAGTGCAGGCTGCAACCAAGCTGGAGTCGGACATGAGCCTGGGCTTCATTGCCTTCCCCGGTTCGCTGTTTTCCAGCCCGCATCACTATGCGGTTTTCATGCGCGGGAACGAGCCGCTGACGGCGCGTCTGTTCAAACCGGTGCTGGTCGATGCGGTCACCGGCGAAGTCACCGACAGCCGCGATCTGCCGTGGTACGTGACCGCCTTGCTTGTTTCCCAGCCTTTGCATTTCGGTGATTACGGCGGCATGCCCTTGCAGATTTTGTGGGCCGTGCTCGATATTCTGACCATCGTGGTGCTGTGGAGCGGACTGGTGCTCTGGTGGCGTCGCCGCAAGCAGGATGTTGTGGTCACTCTGAGGGAAGCCGAGCCGGAAAGCGAAGCCATCCCGGCCATGGCCAAGGAAAGCGCATGAAAGGCCAGCGTTCCCTATGGCAGATATTCATGTGGCCGACCGTGCTGGGCTTGATGACGCTCATCGGCTTGCTCAGTGCCCTGGTCGCTGATGGCATGTGGGATGGCTTGTCCTGGCTCATGCTGCTGGTGCCGGTGGCGATCGGTGTCGCCCGAGGCTGGTTCGTTCGCACCTAATTCGCATGTCCACGCATTCCGGCAGCCAGTTCGATCTTGGTTCGTTCTATAGCGAACATCACGGCTGGCTGTTTGGATGGCTGCGCAGAAAACTTGGCTGCCGTGATCGTGCGGCTGATGTGGCGCACGATACCTTCCTGCGTATTCTTAATGCACGTGATCTGCTGAGTTTGAACGAGCCGCGGGCGTACCTGACGACAACGGCCCAGCGTCTGATCATCGATCAGGCTCGCCGCCGCCGCATCGAAGAGGCCTACCTTGCCGAGCTGATGATGCTGTCGGCGGAAGGTGAGACATCGCCTTCGGCCGAGCAGGTCGTCGCCGCAGTCGAAGCGTTGACGCGAATTTGCTCGGCCTTGGAAGGTCTGCCCGCTAAGCCGCAGCGGGCTTTTCTTATGCGCTATCTGGACGGTCAAACCCATGCCGAGATCGCGCTTGCCCTGAGTGTGTCGACCAAGATGATCCAGAAGTACCTGATACGGGCCTTGGTCCATTGCCATGAGGCAGTGCACGCATGAGCGCGGGAGCGCCGATAGCCGACAAGGTGGTTCAGAAGGCAGCCGAGTGGATCGTGCGCCTGTCCGATGACGATGCAAATGCCAGTGATCACGAAGCCTTTCTGCGCTGGCAGGCCGCCGACCCAAGGCATGCCGAGGCCGTGAGCGGAATGCGGAGCCTGATTGGAGAGCTGGAGTCTTTGC
>DATJIB010000213.1:0-3702 GCA_035493575.1 Rhodocyclaceae bacterium
ACACTGGCCTCAACACCGATCAGCGCCAACTTACCTTTCAGGTTGTCAGCATCGCCGGATTTCTGGAACGCGCCTGCTTGCAGATAGAAACTTTCGTTTGCGGCGGGAGGTGTTGCGGCAGGGTCTTTAGAAGGATCAACAGCCGCTGGCGCTGCAGCGTTCGGCGCAGCAGCGTCCTGGCCACCTGGCAGAATTTTGTAGAACTCGAAGCGTTGCTTGTCACCAGGTTTGGCCGGCAACTCTTGCGGCGTGGTCGAGGCCGATTTAGGCGTCTCGACCTTTTCGCCGTGCACATCCTTGCTATGGAAGGGGCTGTTACTGCGGTTCAGATACCAGACTACGCCGGCAGCAATGACGACACCGAGAACCAGGCCAACAAAAATACCAATCAATGTGTTGCCGCTTTGCGGCCGTTGTTTGTGAACCAAACGACTTTTGCTCATTTACATACTCTCCGGTGCAGAAACACCCAACAGATCCAGACCACTACGCAACACAATTCGCACAGCCGCCGCCAGAGCGAGGCGTGCATGTTTGATTGCCTCATCATCGACAAGCATCCGCTCGGCGTTGTACCACCCGTGGAAATCGGCGGCAAGGTCTTTCAGATAAACGGCAATTTGATACGGCGCATATTCGGCAGCGGCCGTATCGACAGTCTCAGGCCAGGCTTGCAGGCGGGCGCAGAGAGCGAGTTCCTTTTCGCCGCTGAGCGCATCGAGTGGATAGTGACTTAAGTCACTCACATCGCCAGCCCATTGCTGAATGACGGAGCAGATACGGGCGTGCGCATACTGAATGTAATAGACCGGATTCTCGGTGCTTTGCGACTTGGCCAGATCCACATCGAAGACCAGCTGCGAATCGGGATTGCGGGCCACCAGGAAATAACGCGTGGCGTCCTTGCCCACTTCTTCAATCAGATCACGCAAGGTGACATAACTGCCGGCGCGTTTGGAAAGTTTTACTTCCTCGCCGTTCTTCATGACCATGACCATCTGGTGCAGCACGTATTCAGGCCAACCTTGCGGGATGCCTTCACCCAATGCTTGCAGACCCGCACGCACACGCGTGATGGTGCTGTGGTGGTCAGCGCCTTGCTCGTTGATGACCTTGGTAAAGCCGCGGCGCCACTTGTCGAGGTGATAAGCCACATCGGGCACGAAGTAGGTATAGCCGCCGTCGGACTTCTGCATGACGCGATCCTTGTCGTCGCCAAAGTCCGTTGTCTTCAACCACAGTGCATTGCCTTCCGCATAGGTGTGACCACTGGCCTTGAGCTTGGCCACGGCCTCATCGACCTTGCCGTCGGAATACAGGGCTGACTCGAGCGAGAACACATCGAAGCTGATGCCAAAGGCTTTCAAGTCCTTGTCCTGCTCGCGGCGCAGATAGGCGACAGCAAACTCACGGATCGCTTCGGCATTCTCGGGATCACCATTGGCGACTACGCTCTTGTCGTCGGCCACCACAGACTCTTTGGCCAGATAGGCTTTGGCGATATCGATGATGTATTCGCCGCGATAGCCTTCTTCCGGCCAGTTGGGATCGTCTGGCGTCAGGCCATGCACACGCATCTGCACAGACTTGGTCAGATTGTCGATCTGATTGCCGGCGTCGTTGTAGTAGAACTCACGCGTCACATCCCAGCCGGCGGCGGCCAATACGCGACAGAGGCTGTCGCCGACAGCGGCGCCACGGCCATGACCCACGTGAAGTGGGCCGGTTGGGTTGGCGGAAACAAATTCGACTTGCAGCTTCTTGCCAGCCCCGGCTTGGCTGCGGCCCCAGGCAGCATCTACAGCAAGAACTGATTTAACCACCTGAGTCTTGGCGGCAGTCGCCAATGTAAAGTTGATAAAGCCGGCACCGGCGATGTCAGCCTTGACCAGCCATTCCGAAGCGGGCAGGGCGGCCAGCAATTGCTCGGCGATCTGACGTGGATTGGCTTTCATGGCGCGCGCCAGCTGCATGGCCAGATTGCTGGCATAGTCGCCGTGGCTGGCCTGCTTGGGGCGCTCGATCAGAATGTCGGTGCTGCTGTGATCTGGAGCGATACTGGCGAGCGCAGTGCGGAGCAGATCGGCAAGATGGGTTTTGGGGTCGAGAGACGCTGAAGCGGACATAGATTCGGGCTTGGATTCAAGAAAGTGCGGAATGGGCGCCTAGGCCACAATTCCAGATTAACTGCGAATTATACCGGCTGGCTTGTTGCCCAGGCTTTCCCCCCACCGCGAAACCGGGCAAAATCCGCGTTTAGCCTCTCAATTGAGACCCAAGCCCCCCGTGCGCCTGTACCGTTTCCTGAAAATAGCCCGTGTTGCCAGCCGTTACGGCCTGGATCAGATGATTCTCGAGCATGAGCCGTCGGGGCGCTTGATGCGTCTGGCCAATGCCATACAGCCCTGGCGCGACCTCTCAACGCCGCGTGCCGTGCGTTTGCGCCAGGCATTAGAGGCGCTGGGTCCCATCTTCGTCAAGTTTGGGCAGATGCTGTCTACCCGCCGTGATCTGTTGCCGGCCGACATTGCCGAGGAGCTGGCCTTGCTGCAGGACCGCGTCCCGCCGATTTCCGCTGAGCAGGCCTTGGCCTGTGTCGAAGCGGCGTATGGCTTGCATGCCGACGAGGTGTTCAAGACTTTCGAGCGTGAGCCGGTCGCTTCGGCTTCGGTCGCGCAAGTTCACTTCGCGACCTTGCCGGATGGCACCGAGGTGGCGGTCAAGATTCTGCGTCCCGGCATCCGCGAGATCATTGATCATGATCTCGCGCTGCTGCAGATCGTCGCCGGCTTGCTGGAAAAACTCTGGTCC
Organism: Rhodocyclaceae bacterium; assembly: GCA_035493575.1. GTDB lineage: Bacteria > Pseudomonadota > Gammaproteobacteria > Burkholderiales > Rhodocyclaceae. The sequence goes on from DATJIB010000213.1 coordinate 2,812, forward strand.
GATGGCAAGCGCCTCAAGCCACGCGAAGTGGTGGCCGAATTTGATAAGTATCTGCACGACGAACTGGATCTGATGCGCGAGGCGGCGAACTGTTCGCAGCTGCGCCGCAACTTCACTGACTCCAAATTGCTGCGCGTGCCCGAAGTGCATTGGAACTGGTGCTCCAATACCGTGATGGTGATGGAGCGCATGCATGGCATTCCGATTTCACAAGTCGAAGCCTTGCGCGCCGCAGAGGTCGATGTGCCCGCCCTGGCGCGCGCCGGCGTGGAAATCTTTTTCACGCAGGTGTTTCGCGACGGCTTCTTCCATGCCGACATGCATCCGGGCAATATTTTTGTCGATATCAGTGAGAGTAACAAAGGCAAATACATTGCCCTCGACTTTGGCATCATGGGCACGCTGACGGACGTCGACAAGAATTATCTGGCGCAGAATTTCCTCGCCTTCTTCCAGCGCGATTACAAGCGGGTGGCCGAGGCGCACATCGAGTCCGGCTGGGCGCCGGCCGATACCCGCGTGGATGAATTCGAAGCCGCAATCCGGACTGTGTGTGAGCCGATCTTCGACAAGCCGCTCGGAGACATCTCATTTGGCCGCGTGCTGCTGCGTCTATTCCAGACCTCACGCCGCTTCAATGTCGAGATCCAGCCGCAACTGGTGCTGTTGCAAAAAACCTTATTGAACATTGAAGGTCTGGGTCGCCAGCTTGATCCTGAGCTTGATCTTTGGAAAACTGCTAAGCCTTTCCTGGAACGTTGGATGAGTGAGCAGCTGGGTTGGCGTGGCTTGATCAAGAATCTAAAAAAAGAAGCGCCGCAATGGGCGCGACTCTTGCCTGAGCTGCCAAGACTGGTACATCAGGCACTCAGTCGCGATGAAGCGGCCCTG
>DATJIB010000214.1:0-8831 GCA_035493575.1 Rhodocyclaceae bacterium
GACACTACGCGGATCGACCCCCTTCTTGCGTGAGCCACGCGCTTCGCCACGCGCCGCGTCGTAGGTGATGACCAAGGTATCCGGATCGAACATCACGCCTTGGAAGCGCGCATATGGACACATATGCTTGCACACCTGCTCACGCATGTGGCCAGCATTCATATAGGTGAAGGCGCTGTAGAACAGCAGCCAGAAACTTTCCCAGGGGCCGAGCTGGAAACTTCCAATCTCGGCTGCCAGCGTTTCAATCGGCGTGAAGTAACCAACGAAGGTAAAACCCGTCCATGCCGCCAGCAATGCCCAGGTCAAGACTTTGCCGCCCTTGCGCAAAAACTTGCTGGCCTGCATGTCGCCCTGATCGAGCTTCATGCGTGCATTGCGATCGCCTTCAAAAAGACGTTCCACCCACAGAAAGACTTCCGTATACACCGTCTGCGGACAGGCAAAGCCACACCAGAGACGTCCGGCCACCGCCGTAAACAGAAATAGGCTGAGCGCTGAAATAATCAGCAGAATGGCCAGATAGAAAACATCTTGCGGCCATAACACCAGACCGAAGATATAGAACTTGCGCTCGGCAATATTGAACAACACCGCTTGCCGGCCGTTCCACGGCAACCAGCACAGTCCGTAGAAAACCAGCTGCGTAGCGATCACCATACCCCAGCGCCAGCGTGCGAAAACGCCGCTGACGGAGCGCGGATACACCTTCCTCCGCACCTCGTACAGCGACTCTTCCTCAACTATCGGGATGACCTTGCGCTCGCTACGCTCGGCACGGTTATCAGTGGTCATGATGCTTACTTCGATGGAGCCTCAGTGGCAGTGCCTTTGCCCGCATTGAGGCTATACACATAAGCCGCCAGCAAGTGCACCTTGTCTTCGCCCAGGAACTCGCCAAAAGCTGGCATGGCATTGTTGCGGCCCTTGGTGATGGTCTCAATGATGGTGGCATTGCGGCCGCCATACAGCCATACCTTGTCTGTCAGATTAGGTGCCAGGCCGACATTGCCCTTGCCTTCAGCGCCATGACAAGCGGTACAACCCGCGGTCGCAAAGACTTCTTTGCCGCGCACAACATCAGCTGAATCCATACTGATCTGGCCAGACAACGCACCCACATATCGGGCTACGTCCTTGATCTTGTCTTCGCCAAGATGAGCAAAGGAAGGCATGACAGCCATACGGCCCAGCGTAATCGTCTCCTTGATTTTTTCTGGCTGACCACCCCACAACCAATCGTTGTCAGTCAGATTAGGAAAGCCTTTGGCACCCTTCGCATCCGAGCCATGACACTGCGCACAATAATTGAGGAACAGTCTTTCACCGGCTTCATGTGCTTTGGGGTCATTTGCCACCAACTCGATATTCTGCTGCAGCAGTCCGCCATAGGCTTGCTTGAATTGCGCGTCCGCGGCGGCTTTCTCAGTTTCGTATTGTTTGATCGCTGTCCACTTGTCACTGCCAGCATAAGTGCCCAGGCCGGGATACATGGCGAGATAGCCCAGTGCGAAAAAAATGGTCAGATAAAACAGCCAGCGCCACCAGTTCGGCAAGGGGTTGTTGTATTCCTCCAGATTTTCATCCCAGACGTGCCCCGTGACTTCACCACTGACATTATGGGCACGGCCTTGTGACCAGAGCAGATATACGCAGAAGGCAATCCCGCCCAGGGTGATGGCAACAATCCAGACACTCCAGAAACCACTATCGAAATCGCTCATTGCTCATGCCCCTTGCGTACAAATTCATGCGGCTCGACGCGAATCGGGATAGGCGTCAGCGGAAAATCATCTTCCAATGGCAGGCGCGCGGCCTCATCGAAAGCCTGTTTGCTTTTATCCGACCAGGCCCACCAGACAATGCCGATGAACAACAGGAAGGCCACGACTGTCATCAGGGAACGTAAATCATTGATGTCCATGGATTCCACCTTTAACGAGTTTGCTTCAGCGCAGTGCCCATACCTTGCAGGTAGGCAATCAACGCATCGAGTTCAGTCTTGTCGGCAATGGCCGCGTAAGCGCCTTTGATTTCCTCATCGGTATAAGGCACACCGACTTTGCGAAGTCCGCGCATCTTGGTCTGAATATCCGGCTCATTGAGCGGACGATCCAGCCAGTAGTAAGCCGGCATATTCGATTCCGGCACTACGTCACGCGGATTGAGCAGGTGGGTGCGATGCCACAGATCCGAATAGCGACCACCAATGCGCGCCAAATCCGGCCCGGTACGCTTGGACCCCCACTGGAACGGATGATCGTAGATGAACTCACCAGCGACCGAGTAATGACCATAGCGTTCGGTTTCGGCACGGAACGGGCGGATCATCTGTGAGTGGCAGTTGTAGCAGCCCTCGCGAATATAGATGTCACGACCAGCCAGGCGCAGCGGATCATACGGTTTGACCAGTTCATTCGCTGGTGCGGTGGTTGAGTGCTGGAAAAACAGCGGCACGATTTCAACCAGGCCGCCAAAGCTGACCGTCAATATGGTCAGGACGATGAAGAGGCCGATGTTCTTTTCGATTTTTTCATGAGTTAGCATGAGATTGGGCTCCTTGATACTTAGGCGTGCTGGGCAACGTTGGTGGGCAACAGCACTGGCGCATCATTGACGGCCACACCGCCACGGATGGTGAGCACCATGTTGTAGACCATCAGCAACATGCCGGAGAGGAACATCACACCGCCGAGCAGACGAATCTCCCAGAAACGGTAGCTGGCCTTGACGCCTTCAACGAAGGCATAGGTCAGGGTGCCATCCGGATTGGTCGCACCCCACATCAAGCCTTGCATGACGCCGGCAATCCACATAGAAGAGATGTAGAGAACAATGCCCAGTGTGGCGATCCAGAAATGCAGCTCAATCAGACGCTTCGATGCCATCTCGGCCTTGCCGAACATGCGTGGCAGCAAATAATAGGTACAGCCGATGGCAATGAAGGCGACCCAGCCCAGCGCACCTGAGTGCACATGACCAATGGTCCAATCGGTGTAATGAGAAAGTGCGTTAACGGTCTTGATCGACATCATCGGGCCTTCAAAGGTGGACATGCCGTAGAAGGACAGCGAGGTGATCATGAATTTCAGAATCGGGTCATCGCGCAATTTGTGCCATGCGCCGGACAAGGTCATGATGCCGTTGATCATGCCGCCCCAGCTTGGCGCCAGCAGAATTAGCGAGAAGATCATGCCGAGCGACTGGGTCCAGTCAGGCAATGCGGTGTAATGCAGATGGTGCGGGCCTGCCCACATATAAGTGAAGATCAGCGCCCAGAAGTGCACCACTGACAAACGATACGAGTAGATCGGACGATCAGCCTGCTTGGGCACAAAGTAATACATCATGCCGAGGAAGCCAGCGGTGAGGAAGAAGCCGACTGCGTTGTGACCGTACCACCACTGGATCATCGCGTCCTGCACACCAGCATAGGCCGAATAGGACTTGAACATCGATACTGGGATTGCCGCACTATTGACGATATGCAAGAGCGCAACAGTAAGAATGAAGCCCCCAAAGAACCAGTTGGCGACGTAGATATGCGGCGTCTTGCGTTTCATGATGGTGCCGAAGAACACGACGGCATATGAAACCCAAACCACAGCAATCAGGATATCGATTGGCCATTCAAGCTCAGCGTATTCCTTACCCTGAGTAAAGCCCAGAGGCAGCGTGATTGCGGCCAGCAGAATGACAGTTTGCCAACCCCAGAAGGTGAATGCAGCTAGCTTGGGTGCAAACAATGTAGTGTGACAAGTGCGCTGCACACAGTAGTAAGAGCAGGCAAACAGGGAACAGCCACCGAAGGCAAAGATCACCGCATTCGTGTGCAGCGGGCGCAGACGGCCATAAGACAGCCACTCGACGACATTGAGTTCCGGCCAGACCAGTTGAGCTGCAATGATGACACCGACCAGCATGCCAACCACACCCCATATGACTGTCATCACCGTGAACTGGCGTACGACCTGATAGTTGTATGCCGCTTGCGCTTGCATGATTTGACCTCGCTCTCAAAAAGAATTTCAGACTAATGATCGCAAGATACGCAAGCCACAGATCGGCACCTTGACTCAGATCAAACGCAGTAGATTTGTCTGAACAAAAATCGACGGGCAAAAAAATGGGCACGCGTTGCGTGCCCAAACCCCAACTACAAACTACCGTTGCATCATGCGTCTATGGCGAGCCAAGAGGCTTGATCCATATCAAGGCTGTTCAAATTTCTCGTGCGCAGTCTTATCGTCATCCGTGAGAATTCGAAACCCCTCCCCTTCCAGATCTTCGAACTGACCTGAATCGAGACACCACCAGAAAATCAATCCCGCCAAAAAGACGATAACGATGGAGAGAGGGATAAGCAGATAGAGAATATCCATGCCATCGTTCATGGCGCACTCCGAACGTGTCTTTGCTGCTGAATTGTCGTGGGGCCTTTTTCAGCAGTCTTTTCTGCCTGTAGGCGGAGCGAGTTTAGAACCACCGCCAAGGAGCTTACCGACATGCCAACACCAGCGAGCCATGGTGTCACCCAACCGAACATGGCCATTGGAATAAAGATGGCGTTATAGGCAAAAGCCCAGCCCAAATTCTGCCGAACGATGCGTAATGTCTGCCGGACTAGCACCACTGCGTCGGCCAATGCGTGCAAGTCACTACCAAGCAAGACAATCCCGGCCTGGCTGCGCGCCAGATCGGCACCATTCCCCATGGCAATCGAAACCTGGGCTTGTGCCAGCACCGGCGCATCATTGACGCCATCACCGGTCATCGCCACGACGGCACCTGCGGCCTGCAATGCTTTTAGCGCCGCGTGCTTGTCTTCCGGACTCATATTGCCGCGCGCATCTTCAATACCCAAGGCATCGGCAACGCGCTGTACAACGCTGGCGTCATCGCCACTGAATATCGAAATTTTCACGCCAGAAGCCTTAAGGCGAGCAACCATGGCGGCAGCTTCGGGCCTGATTGTGTCGCCGAAACGAAAACCGGCACGCCAACCATGCGCATCGGCAAAACCTACGACCATGTCACCGGCGGCCTGCCACTCTGCAAGGCGAGGCGGGATGACTTGCCCATGCAGTTCCTGGCAAAACTTAAGACTACCTAAACGCAAGCTATCACGGCCGTGTTCCGCAGTGAGGCCAAGCCCGGCAAGTGCTCTGAGATTTTTCACCTGCAGCACCTCAGGGCACCAGGAGGTTTCCGAAGCCTCGATCAAGGCGCGCGCATAAGGATGCTCCGACATCTGCTCCATCGCAGCCGCCAATGCCAACACGCTGCGCGGGCTCTCGCCGGAAGTCCAGCACTCCAACATGCGCGGCCGCCCTTCCGTCAAGGTGCCGGTCTTGTCGAAAACAAAATGCGTTGCATACGCCAGGGACTCGATGGCGCTGGCGCGTGTCACCAATACGCCACGCGCCGCCAGTGCGCCGGTGGCAACAGTGATAGCGGCCGGGGTGGCCAGCGACAATGCACAAGGGCAACTAACTACCAGGATGGCGACGAAAATCCACAGGGCACGGGCAGGCTCGATCGACCACCACACGGCTGCCGAAGCCAGCGCCACCAGTAACAAACCAATAACAAAACGCGCCGCGATGCGGTCTGCCAGCTCAACCATCGGCGGCCGTTCGCTTGCGGCTTGTGCGATCAAACGCTGAATAGCGGCCAAGCGGGTCATGGCGCCAGCAGAGTTGACTTGCATAAAGAGTGGACTGCCACCATTGATGCTGCCACCGATGACAGTCTCGCCTGCATACTTCTGTACCGGACGACTTTCTCCCGTCAGCACGGATTCGTCTACGCTGCTGATGCCATCAATCACCTGACCGTCTGCCGGAACGGTTTCACCAGGCTTGATGAGTACGATATCGCCTGGGCTGAGTTCAATGGCGGCAATCCGCTCACCATCGGGCAATGGAAAAGCCGTCAAGCGAAACGCCAATGTTGGCTGGGCACGGTTAATCGCTTCGATACCGCGCGCGGCCCTTTGTCTCGCCATCAGTTCAAGATAGCGCCCGCCCAGTAGCAGGAAGACAAACATCGTGACTGAATCGTAATATACCGGATCCGAAGGACCCGTGCCGGCTGAGAGGGTGGCAACCATGCTGGCGATGAAAGCAGTGCCGACCCCCAGCGCAACCGGCACATCCATGCCAACACGGCCCAAGGTGATATCACGCCAGGCATTTCTGAAGAATGGGGCGGCCGAATAGAGCACGACAGGCAAAGTCAGGATCAGGCTGGCCCAGCGCATCAGCTGCTCAATGTCCGGTGTCATGTCGCCATTGGCCAGATACACTGGCACGGCATACATCATCACCTGCATCATGCCGAAACCGGCGACGAAGAGGCGCCACAGTGCTGCCTTGCGTTCACGCTTGGCGGCAGCATCGGCCTGAGCGGCGTCGTAAGGATGGGCGCGATAGCCAATCACGGCGATGGCATTGAGAATCTCGGACAACTGAATCTTGCGTTCATCCCAACGCACCCGGGCCCGGCGCGTGGTGTAGTTGATAGTGATGGCGGTCACGCCTGGCAGCAGCGCAATGTGGCGCTCATTCAGCCATACACACGCCGCACAGTTGACGCCTTCGAGAATCAAGGCGGCTTCGCGCTCATGCTCGCCCACAGGCTGGACAAAGTTTTTCTGTAACGCAGGATGATCAAACAAGCCGCTTTCCTGCAAATCGACGGGCACAGCTTCCCGCTGCGAATCCGGCATGGCATCGCGGCGTGCGTAGTAGTCCTCTAGCCCGCCTTCGATGATGGCTGAGGCCACGGATTGGCAGCCGATGCAACACATGGCGCGCTCACGGCCTTGAATACGGACGCTCAAATCGAGCCCCGTAGGTACAGGAAGACCACAGTGATAACAGGCTGCCGGCATCGCGAAGGAATGGCTAGAAGATGCCATAGCTTAGCCAACAGGGCCGGTCATAAACTTGCGCTGGATCAAGGCAATGCTAAAAGGCAGGCCACTCAATGAGGGCCTGCCTTTTACGTTCAAGTGAGGTTTAGCTTAGAAGCGGTAGCCGTAGCCGACGCCCCACAGGATCGGATCAACATTCACGGTCGAAACAGTGTTGCCGCCGACCTTCAGATCAGCCTTGATGTAGACTTTCTTCACATCAAAGTTGATATAGCTATGGGCATCGAGCTTGACATCAAAACCAGCCTGTAATGCGGCGCCCCAGCTGCTGTGCTCAAGATCGCTGCTGGTGCCGGTAACCGCATTCAGACCATCGAGATGGACGCTGGAGATGCGCGTGTAATTGACGCCCGCACCGACATAAGGACGGAAGGTGGCATCAGGCATGAAATGATATTGGAGCAGCAGGGAAGGTGGCAGGTGCTTGAAAGTGCCAGCCTTGGTTCCGGCCAGCGGCCCTTTGGTGATGGTCACATCCTGCTTTTGCGGCACCGTCAGAACCAACTCGGCGGCAATGTTCTTGGTAAAGAAGTAGGAAACATCAACTTCAGGAATCCACTTGTTGTTAACGCTGATTGCATCGCTTGGCAATACGGTGCTGGTGATACCCGACTGGCCATTACCCGCATCGGACTTATTGGCAGGCTCCAGATGCAAAGCGCGCACGCGTACCATCCAGTTGCCATCGGTTTGTTGGGCCCAGGCGCTGGATGTGGATAGAAAAGCGGCAATAATGCTGGCTTGTAGTAATGTCTTGTTCATGTCTCTCTCACATTCGATAGTAGGTGAGACAAGGATAAGAAGTGCTGGCCGTATGAGTTTGACCTGCATCAAGCCATGCATGAGAACCGTTTGACCTACATCAAGGTTTGTCGCGACAGAAACTAAAACTTGAACCAAATCCCTTAGGCTGGCCTCATATATTGCAGAAGACGTTCCCCTACCTTGCTGCATCAGCATGGCCGAACGCACACAAGGTGCTCCATGAATCAAACTCCAACATCGAGCTCATCTTTGCCACCGCATTTACAGGCAGTCGACACTGCCTGGCGTGCTGCCAACTATTTGGCCGCGGGGCAGATTTACCTTCTTGACAATCCGCTGCTGCGCGAGCCGCTGCGGATTGAGCACATCAAGCCACGCTTGCTCGGCCATTGGGGCACAACGCCAGGGCTGAACTTCATGTACGCCCACCTCAACCGCGTCATAGTTGAGTCGGATGTGAATATCCTGTTTATCGCCGGCCCAGGTCACGGTGGCCCGGCGCTAACCGCCAGCACCTGGCTGGAAGGCAGTTACAGCGCGCTCTATCCTGATATTGCGCAAGATGAAGGCGGCATGCGCAAGCTGTTCCGCCAATTCTCCTTTCCTGGCGGGATTGGCAGTCATGCCACGCCAGAAGTGCCTGGCTCGCTGCACGAAGGCGGCGAACTGGGCTACTCGCTCTCGCATGCCCACGGCGCTGCATTTGATAACCCGGATTTGATTGTGGCTTGCGTTATCGGCGACGGTGAAGCTGAAACCGGTGCGCTCGCGGCGGCCTGGCACTCGAATAAATTTCTGCACCCGCAACGCGACGGTACTGTTCTGCCCATCCTGCATCTGAACGGCTACAAGATTGCCAACCCAACCGTGCTCGCCAGCCTGCCTGAAGCTGAGCTTACGCAGTTGCTGCAAGGCTATGGCTACACGCCTTACTTTGTCGAAGGACACGAGCCAGCGCAAATGCACCAGCGTATGGCCAGTGTGCTGGATGAAATCTTTGCCGCCATCAAAGTCATTAAAAGCAGTAGCGATGCAAAGCGCCCACAGTGGCCCATGATCGTATTGCGATCACCCAAAGGCTGGACCGGCCCCAAGGAAGTGGATGGCAAGAAGATCGAAGGCACCTGGC
>DATJIB010000215.1:0-14065 GCA_035493575.1 Rhodocyclaceae bacterium
AATATCCAGCAACTGGAAGCGCGGGAACAACACCATGCCAACCTTGATCTTGTGCGTGGCCGCTCTTGCCGTCATGTTAGGCAATGCCCTTGAACACGGCGCACTGACGGAAGGCTTCTGCCGAGAGCGGAGCGTTTTTACTATCGCAGTACTTGGCGGTGAGTTTGAGTAGCTCTTTAATATCACGCCCGCTGGCGGCGGCATAAGTCTGCGTCAACTCTTCAATCAAGGCCGCAGGCAAATCAACTTCAAATTGCTCGGCCAGGTTTTTCCACAAAAGCTGCGCAGCTTCAGTGGATGGGGTGTCGTATTTGATGATGGCGATGCAGCGCGACAGGATGGCGTCATCTACATCGTCGGTGCGATTGGTGGTCATGAACAAAAGGCCACTGAAGTATTCCAGCGTGCGCAAAAACTCGGCCACGATGGCGTTGTGCTGCAGGTCATTGTCGCGTTGGCGGATATACACGTCGGCTTCATCCAGCAGCAGGATTGCACCCCAGCGCTCGGCGCGGCGCAGGATGTCGGTGAGATTGGCTTCGACCGATTCCGCAGTAATACCCAGTTGTCCAGAGTGCACGCGATACAGCGGCTTGCCGACAACCTCTGAATACACTTCCGCCGTCAGCGTCTTGCCCAGGCCCGGCAGGCCCTTGCATAGAATCGTGGTGCCGCCGGATTTGCCATCAATGAAATCGTCATGCAGCACATGCATGTCGGTGGTCAGAATATCGATCAGGTCACGATGCGCCTGCGGCAATACCAGCTTGTCGCGCAAGGCTGGCTTGTAGCGATATTCGGTCATGTTCTGCACATGTACCCAGATATTGCGATGCCATTCCATATGGAACATATACAGATAGCAGTGCAGGGGAATGTGATCAAAGCCGCTTTCTATGCCGGCCTCGCGCCAGAACTCGCCGCTGCTCTGCAAATCAAAACGCCGCTCCAGCGCTTCTTCGTCGTTGATGCATTTGACCGTGGTGCCAGCAGGCAGGCGCACGTAATCGAGCTTGCCCTTGGGGCCGGGAATGAATGCAGCCTGATTGACCAGAAACTGCTGGCCGAATTGCTTCTGCAGCTGGATAAAACGCTTGGCGTGCAGCTCGTATTCCTGTTTGAACTCGGCACACTCCTTATAGAAACCTTGCTCTGCCAGCAGCTCTGGAATGGTCTTGTCGGCAATGTCGTGCTTGTTAAGCACGATGGCCGTGGTCATGCCGGCGTAACGCTGGGGCTGTTCAGCAGATGGCTCTGCAGTGGCCGCCTGCATGGTGTTGGCGAGCAGGCTGACCACTACATAGTCCTTGCCCACATCAGGAAACACATGGCGCATGCTTTTGACCAGCCAGGGCAGGAGCACACCGTCGGCATTGCGCTTGTATAGCCAACCATCAATGCCATCACGCTTGATATAGGCGATCAGGCCATTGATCAATAAATCCAGGCTAGGAATCTTGCGCGCATCCGGCGCGCCGCGAATGTTGTCCAGAGCCAGCATCTGGAACATCAGCTGCCGTTCTTCACCGTTCTTGCACAGTGTGTACAGAGTGTTGAGCGCAGCTGCGTCGAACAGCTCGCTGGATACCATCATCCTGCCGTGGCTGATGTTGTAGGCATTGAGCTGCTTGCCCAGCGGCGAGTCGGCCTCGACGTGGCAGAGCAACTGCTTGATCAACACTTCCGGTATTTCAAAATTCATTACAACTCCTGTGCGCAAGAGGCCGCCAATGTTGGTGCTAGCCTCTAGCAGCTATATGTGACTCACATTGCCATCTTGGCATGCAGCGGTGCAATTTGTTCTGCGCTGCTGCCCGGTGAGATCACGACTTTGTCGATATGTTCACCGAGCAGGGGCGCTCATTAGGTCGGGCTTTCAACTTCTTTGAGAATATCCAAGATTTTATCCTGCCGTTCCTTGAGTGTCCTATAGGCCTGTTCGTCAGCCCATTCTGCTTGGCCGCTAACCTGGTCGATCAGCGGCCATGAACATATGAAGCCGATCTGAATGCTTTCAGCTTCTCTATTGTTTTAAAAGAAAATAATCAGGCCGACGCGGGTTCGCGCGCTGTGGCGCTGTGTTAGCGACTCCCCTCTATCAACACATTCGACATCGCCAACGATGAATTGAAACTGAGTGATTAAAAGTTGACGAGTATCAAAGATCATCTGATCACCGAGACCTATAAAGAGCGTTCAGGAGCCTTTTCCCTGGCAATCTTTTTCGACAGCGGAGGTAATCATGACTGATCTCACCCTTTTCAAGCCGTTCCGTAACCTGAGTCAACTCAACCCGTTTAGCACCGACTGGGATGGGTTTCTTCGAAACACGGCATTGGACAACCTGTTGCAGCATCAGGTAGGCGGACAGCTTATTCCGATCGACCTGACCGAAGATGACAAGTCATTCAAGGTGCATGCCCAAATTCCGGGCATGAAGAAGGAAGATATACACGTTTCGATAGACGGCAATCAAGTGTCGATTCGTGCCGAAACCAAGCAAGAAAAAGAAGAAAAGAAGGGCGACAAAGTGGTGCTGCGCGAATGCTATTACGGTAGCCAATATCGCTCATTCACTTTGCCGCAGGCTGTGGATAGCGGTAAGACCACTGCCAAGTATGCCGATGGTGTGCTGGAGCTAATCATGCCCAAATCAGGCCCGGCCACAGGCAACAAGATTGCTATCAACTGAAGCCGCTTAAAGGAGGCGCATGCCTCCTCCCTGCGCAGCGTTTTTTTGGGAGACCAATATGGCACGGCAATATATTCTCAGCGAAGTATGGACGGAAATCATTCGTGTCATTGATGACAACATGATCGTCGATGCTTCGTTTCAGATGCATTACTACGAAAGCCGCGAGTCGCTGGAGCCGGGCTATTACATCGCCATGCACAGGGTCGAGGATGGCGCTGTTGAAAGTTACGTCAAGGATTGTCATCTGGTTGGTCCGCTTCAACACAAGGCCGCAGCGGACCTGTTGCATGCCAGTGTTCTGCATTTTGGTGGGACCAATTTGCACCGGCTAATAAAAACCCGCATGCGTCGCTTTGCCGATATGCCATCTGTCTCACCGGCATTGCTGGTGCATAAGTACTCGCCACTCTCGGCTGACTACTCTTTGTGATTGAAGGAGCAAAAAATGAAAACGAATTCTGTTAGCGCTGCAATGAAATCGGCAAACCATGCCGAAAGCGGCAGGACGCCGGTTATCCACAAGGTTGCATCGAAGCCAAAGCCTTCAAAAGAAAATGCTGCCGCCCATCCTGAGCACGACGCGCAGCGTCATCATCAAATCGAGGAAGCAGCATATTTCCTCGCCGAGAAACGTGGCTTTGCTGCGGAAGGTGCGCTGGATGACTGGCTGTCTGCAGAAGCGCAGTTTGTGGATGGAAAAACCGCATTCCCATCTCCATAAGAGGCATTGCACAGCCTTCGACAACTAAGTATCTGGAGCAATCAAATATGAAGGCTATGCTGTTGGACCATCCGGGAGCGGCATTACGCCTGGTTGATATGCCGTTACCTGAGCCCGGTCCCGGCTGTGTGCAAATCCGGGTTGAGGCTTGCGGTGTCTGTCGTACCGACTTGCATCTGATCGACGGTGAGTTACCTAACGCCATCTACCCGATGATTCCCGGCCACGAAATCATCGGACGGGTGAGTCGCATTGCGGATGATGTGATCGGTTTCAAGGTCGGACAGCGTGTCGGCGTTCCATGGCTGGGTTCGACTTGCGGAGAATGTTCATACTGCAGGAGTGGCCGCGAAAATCTTTGTGACTCGGCACGCTTTACCGGCTGCCAGATTTTTGGTGGTTATGCGGAATATACCGTAGCCAATGCGCGCTACTGTTTTCCTCTGCCGCAATCCCCCGACGCATCCCAATTGGCGCCCTTGATGTGCGCCGGCCTGATTGGTTACCGGGCCCTGCAGCTTGCCGGCAAGGCTCACGTAGTGGGCCTATATGGTTTTGGTGCGGCGGCACATATTCTCGCCCAAGTGTTGGGCCATCAGGGCAGAGACTTCATTGCCTTCACTCGCCCGGGTGATATGGCCAGTCAAAACTTTGCCTATCACCTGGGCGCATTGTGGGCAGGCGACAGCAATATGCAGCCCCCGATGAAAATTGGCGCTGCCATTATTTTTGCGCCCGAGGGTAGCTTGGTGCCGCTTGCCCTGGGTCATGTGGAAAAAGGTGGCCGGATAGTCTGTGCCGGCATCCATATGAGCGACATCCCCGCCTTCCCATACGCGGCCCTTTGGGGTGAGCGCAGCATTGGTTCAGTTGCGAATTTGACACGTGAAGATGGCACTGAATTTCTCTCTCTGGCAGCTTCTATTCCGATACATACCTCAGTGCAGCGATTCGAGTTGCAGGATGCCAATGTGGCGATCGAAAAGCTGCGCCACGGTGAGATTCAAGGTGCGGCTGTATTGGTTACGGGCGCGATATCGCCGGTTTGAAATTTGCGCTCCATCTAAGGGTTTCGTTTGCCAGCAGGCTGAACAGCCAAACCGCGCCTCCCCCCAATAAGGCTGAGGCTGCGGCATGGGGCAGGGCGGGTATGGCGAAGTGCAGCAATGTTCTACTTGCCGGAATCATGGTGCCGACGAACAGCAGGAGCATGGCCAGCACAAGAATGATCCAGAATGACTTATGTGTGGTGCGCAATGCCTGCCAGCTGGTCTGGGCCGAGGTCAGGAAAATCAGGGTAATGTTTGCTGCCATCAGAGACACAATAGACAGCGTTCTAGCTTGATCTTCGCTCTGGCCTAAGCGCAAGGCATACCAATAGACTGCCAGTGTGGCGATCAAGGCTCCGAGGCCTTGCAGTGCTCCGCGTATCAGCAGCGGTAGGCCAATAATTGCGTCGGCGGCCGAGCGTGGAGGGCGCCGCATCAAATCCTTGTCAGCCGGTATTGCCTCAAAGGCAATTGAACACATCGGATCGATCAGCATTTCCAGTATGGCTACGTGTACTGGCAAGAGCAGCGGCGGCATGCCCATCAGCACCGGGATCAGAGCCAGCCCCGCAATGGGTACGTGAATTGCCGTGATATAGGTCATGACCTTGCGCAGATTCTCGAAAATGCGCCGCCCCATCTGCACGCCACCGACAATGCGGCTGAAGTCTTCATCCAGTAGCACCACGGAAGCCGCTTCACGCGCTACATCGGTACCGCGCTCACCCATGGCGATGCCGATATGCGCTGCCTTTAATGCCGGGGCATCGTTCACACCATCGCCGGTCATGGCCACCACTTCACCCATGGTCTTGAGTGTTTCGACCAGGCGTAGTTTTTGCGCCGGCATGATGCGCGCGAAGACGCGTGTTTTTTTCAGGGCGGACATCAATTCGGCTTCGCCCATGGCTTCAATGTCGCTACCGGTCAGCACGCCGCCAGTTACGTCGATACCCGCTTCACGCGCAATCGCCAGCGCGGTGGCGGGATAGTCGCCAGTGATCATGGCCACCTTGATGCCGGCGGTGTGTGCCAGAGCAACTGCGGGGGCGACGGTTTCCCGCAAAGGATCGGCGAGTCCGATCAAGCCTTCAAAGATAAAATCGAAGTCATGCTGGTTGTCTGGCTGCGCCTCGCCTATATAACGGCTGCTTGCCACTGCAATCACGCGCAGGCCGCGCGCCGCCAGTTCCTGCACTTGCGCCATGATCGCTGCGCTAGCGGTGGCATCAAGATGGCATAGCTCAATAATCGCTTCCGGTGCGCCCTTGGCAGCGACACAAAACTCTCCATCTTCGGTGGTCCAGGAACGCGACATGGCCAGCAGTTGCGGCGTGAGCTGATACTCTTGCTCTAGCTCCCAGCTGGGATGCAAGTGCTCTGTCGAAGCCAGCGTATGGTGGCCGAGTTCAAGCACGGCTTGATCCATTGGATCCACACCTTTCCGGCGCGAAGCCAGCATGGCGTATTCGAGTACCCGGTGAACGGGTTCCGGCAATTCCTGCGTGTTCTTGTCGATATTGAGGTGCTGCCCATCCACCGACAGTACGCTCACGCGCATGCGGTTCTCGGTCAAGGTGCCGGTCTTGTCGACGCACAACACTGTTGCTGCCCCAAGCGTTTCAATCACTGCCGACCGGCGTACCAGCACCTTGCCTTGCGCGAGACGCCACGAGCCGAGCGCGAGAAACACCGTCAATGCCATCGGGAATTCCTCGGGCAGCATGGACATGGCGACTGCGATACCGGACAGCACTCCCTGCAGCCAGGCGCCACGCTGCAAGCCGTACCAAAGCACCAGGCAAGCGCTGATGACGAGAGCCACCAGTGTGAATATACGTACGAATTTGTTCACCGCTATTTGCAGCAGCGTCGCTTCCGGAGCAATGCTCGCCAGTGAGGAGCCGATCAGGCCGATCTGGCTTTTGCTGCCGGTGGTGGTCACTTCAGCCTGACCATGGCCACTCACAATCAGCGTGCCGGCAAAAATAAAGGGTTGATCTTCACCGCCAACAGAGGCGGCCATCATCGAAGCCCCCTCTACATACGCCTGCTTGCGGACCGGCACGCTCTCGCCAGTGAGAATGGACTCGTCAATCGCCAGCTCGCTGGATTGGCGTACCACACCGTCGGCTGCAATACGCTCGCCTTCCGCCAGCAGCAACACATCACCGGGCACAATATGACTGGCTTCGATCAATAGCGGCTTGCCATCGCGCATAACGCGCGCCTGTGGGGCCGATAAGGAGCGCAGGGCTTCCAGTGCATGTTCACTGCGCCGCTCCTGCACAATGACCAGGCCAATTGAGAACAGGGCAAAAGCCGACAAAACCATGCCTTCGCGTACATCACCCAGCAACAGGTAAATGGCTGCGGCGCCAAGCAGCAGCAGGAACATGGGTTCGGTGAGTATGTCGAGTATGGTCCGCCACAGGCTTTTTTGCTCCTGTTGGCTGAGCTCATTGAGGCCGTGAAACTTGAGCCTGTTTTCGGCCTCGGCCTGGCTTAAACCGTTTTCATTCCAGGGCATAGTCGCAATTTACTCGATGTGGGAGGGGGGGCTTTTGTACTTTACTCCCAGGCGGGTACTAGGACTCTTGATGCATATCAAGCGCTTTAGCCATGAAGGCTAGGAACTCCTGGCTAGCCCTGAGATAATGCCAGCCTGACCACGAACCTCACGCACCATGTCCACATCCAGCTATACCGCCAAACTGAATAACCCGCTGAGCGAAGCCGAGTTTATTGAACTTGATCGCTTCCTCGCTTCCAAGGCTACCGGCGACACCACCATGATGGTGGATACGCTGGATGGTTTTCTGACTGCTGTCGTACTCGGCCCCGTGGATATTCCCATGGTGCAGTGGCTGCCGCGCGTCTGGGGTAGCGATTCCAAGGCTACGCCTAGCTTCAAGAACAAGGAACAGGCAGACCGAATTCTGGGTCTGATTGTGCGGCAGATGAATGGTGTGATCCGCAGCCTGGAGCTTGATCTCGACAACTTCAAGCCGGTGCTTGATGTCACCAAAATCGACGAGCAGGAATTTGATGATGGAGAAATGTGGGCCTACGGTTTCATGGCCGGGATCAACCTCGCGCGTGAGGCGTGGAAACCGCTGTTTGAAGAGCCGACCGCTCTGCAATCCTTGATGCCTATTTACCTGCTCGGCGAAAAGAACCTTAAACCTGAGCAGCAAGCGCTGGTTGCCACCCCGCAGCAGCGTGCCGAATTGGCCTCGCAACTGCCGGCCACCGTGGCCACGCTATATCGCTTCTGGACGCCGTATCGCGAAGCTGCAGATCAAGCCGAAGTGCCGAGCAAGACCGTGCAATATGCCGAGCCTAAAACCGGCCGCAACGATCCTTGCCCGTGCGGTAGTGGCAAGAAATACAAGAAGTGCTGTGGGGCCGAGGCCTGATTACTTAGCCAGGAATCTCCGGCTCGACCAGATTAGCCAGTTGCAGCAGACATTCCTGCCAGCCCAGGTAGCACATCTCGGCAGGAATCATTTCCGGGATGCCACTCTGCTCGATATTCACGTCCGTGCCACACAGCACGGGCTTCAGCGTAACCGTGACATTCATCTCGCCGGGCAGATTCGGATCATCGAATTTGTCGGTGTATTGAATCAGCTCACCGGGAATCAGTTTCTTGTATTCACCGCCGAAAGAGTGGCCATTGCCAGTCGAAAAGTTGTGAAACGACATTTTGAAGGTGCCGCCTACTTTGGCCTCCATGTGGTGCACCGTACAGGTGAAGCCGTAAGGCGGCAGCCATTTGGCCAGCGCTCCCGCATCCAGAAAAGCGCGATAGACCTTCTCGGGTTGGGTGCGTAAAACCCTATGCAGACGGACGGTTCCTGTAGCCATTGGAATGCTCCTTTCAAGTCAGTACGGTTTGCGGTTGATCAGTGTGAAGCGGCAAGGTAAAAAATGTATATGCAGCAGAGCAGGCACATATAGAAGACCAAGGTTCTTACGGTCGCCCAATTGAGTGCATATACGCCGAAGTGAATGAAGCGCATGACAAGAAAGACGATAGCGACAGTGTCTAGTCTGACCAAAGGTAGACCTGAGGCATAAGCGATAAAGACGACGACCGAGAAAAAGGTCAGCGCTTCCCAGCTATTGGCCTGCGCAGCGTTAAGTCTGGCGCCAATGCCTTGCATCTCGGCTTGTTGTTTCCGAGGATAGTTGTTGTCGATATGACCGAACTGTTTAGCGCGCAATACCGCTGTCGTGGCCGCAATCAAAAGAGGCATGAATGCCAGCGCGAAGAGTACATAAAGAACAGTTGGCATAAGGCCTCCAAAGGGGCATTGCTTCTGGCGAATGGAGCAATCAGCTGCTCACGACGGGCTATTGACGATAGTTTGTGTCAGACCACGCCGCTATAGGCTTTGTCCTATTTCAGTGCTTGAGCAAGTCCTTCACTTGCTGGGGCACAATCTCCAGGCCTGGCTTCTTGTTTTTCTGGCCTTTGGTCTCGCCATCGGTATTTCGCTCCAAGGGAAGGTATGGCGGCGAGTTTTCGCATAGCGATGAAATATTTGGCCCGAATTTCGCTGTATCAATACCTTCTGCCTGCGCTGCCTTGGTCATGCCTGCGCAGACCAGAATGAAGTCTTCCGAAGCAATGGTGTCGCGCTTAAGGTCCGAAAAATAAACTGCACGGAAATCAAAGGCGGCTTTAGAGGCATTGCTCACATCCTGCACATACTGTTCGTAAGTCGGATCGATCGGTGCCTTGGCCCTGTGTTCAGACCAGAAATAAATACCGGCCAGCATTGCCACAATGATGCTCAGAAATATGACGGGCGGACGCATTTCTTGCGCCTTGTTTGGTTCGGATGTTTGCGTCATGGCCATTTCTTGATCGATAGCACCGTGATTCCGATATTAGCTAGGGTAGCCATGATGCAGGAAAATCCATAGGCTGCTTGGAAAAATCAATGCGGCACCAAAAAGATAACAGTAGTTTCTGGCCCGACCTTGAGGCTGGTCCAAGGTGCCAATAACGCTGAAGATCATGAGACCAGTCATATTGGCCATCATCGCCCAATGCGGCGTTCCGCCGCGCAGAATAATGGAAATATGGATTGCCAGCGCGCCTATACAAAGCAGGGTAGCAAAGCCGAACATGGTCCGTGTTGCAATATGGGAGGGGCGCATCAATGACTCCTGCCAGGACAAAAAGAAGCTGTTTATTTGCTACGCTGAAATAGCAGTGACAATTCTTGCGCAGACTTCTTCAGCAGTCAGTCCATCGCATTTGATCGTAATGTCGGCGTACTTTTTATACAGCCCGTTGCGTTCATCAAACAGTTCAGAGAATGTCTGATCCGGCCGCTTGGCCAGGCCGCGCGTGCTGAAGTCAGGAATGCGTGCTTCCAGTGTGGCCAGACTCACATCCAGAAAGATTGCCAGGCCATTTGACTTGAGATGCGCCATGGCGTGCTCGCCGTAAACGGCGCTGCCTCCGGTGGCAATGACGTAGTTGCTCACCTTGAGTTTCAGCAGCTCGGATTCTTCAATATTGCGCAATGCGGCGTAGCCATCTTTATCCACGATATCTTGTAGCGGCCGGCCTTGTGCCTTCTGGATCAGGATGTCGGTATCGACAAAATCATGCGCAATTTTTTTCGCGAGAATCACGCCGACGGTGCTCTTGCCTGAGCCAGGCATGCCGATGAGGACGATGTTTGAAGGGACTGACGACATGTTTATCCAGAATGATGGTGTGAAGCGAAGAGAGGCTTATGCGAAGACAGGATCATTTTACAGGGCGCAGCGGCGAATTCGGCGCTGCCTCCCGGGCTAATGCCACAGGAAAGGAACAGTGTCGGACAGAATATGGGCGCATACCACCGGAAAGAGTCGTCCACTACGCAGGTAGTAAAGCCCCCAGAGCAGGCCAACGAAGCAGACAAAAGTGGCGGCAACCGGACCCTGGTACAAATGGTAGAGCAGTCTGATCAGCAAGGGTGCTCCCAGGGCGATGGAGGTGCCAAAGCGCTCCAGGCCGCGCGCAAGAAAACCCAGCAGAAACACCTCTTCATAGGTGCCGTTGACGATCGCAGTTACCAGTACCGTGGGGACAGAAACGGTAGCGCCCTGAACCATGGCCTGAATCGGCTCAGCGGCGCCATGTTGGAGCAAGGGCCCCAGAACCCAGAAAATAGCTAATGCCATCGCATACAGTCCCGCACCGATCACCAGACCATTACTGGATGGGCTAGGAAGCAAGCTGCGAATGTCATAGCTGCGGCTTGTCAGAAACGCCAGGGCAATTGTTGCCATGATCAGCTCAATGATGATCAGTGAAATCATAGAGCCATCGGAAAACGTGTCGGCCGATGCGGTGCTTGCCCCTGCCGCAGCATCGATTGCGCTCCATGCCGCGACGGCTTCCAGTGAGCTAAAGATGGCCCAGCCAAAACAGATCAGGGTGACGGTGAAGGCCTCGAGCAGAGTCACTTCAGATCGGCTTTGGACACTCAATGGAATCGCTTCCTCATGACTAAAACTGGGTTGCCTGCCCAGATCTGATTAATATCTGGAAAACTGGATGCCCAGTTTGCGCTCCATGCTTTCTCCCAGGCGCGGGCCGATGCCAGGCAGAAGCGAGCGCAAGGTCTGCGGCATCTCATGCAGACCCTGGCGCATTTTCTTCACCAATTCCGGGCCGGTTTTATCGTCAAGACCGCTGGCCATGGCTTCTCTGCAGGCGACCACCGAGGCCACGATGTTGTCGGCGAGTCGGTCCAGGCCTTCGTCGTAGGTTTCCCGTAGCAGCGCAATCAAATGGTCATAAACCCTCAGCAGCTCACGCAGCTCCGCAGTCGCTGCGCTGGTCGCCGAACCGTGCTTGGCTGGGCGTATGAAAGGAAGTACGTTATTGCCTTCAGTATTCTTTGCAGACATGGCAGGGCCTAACTGTTGAGATAACCGTTCTGCTGTAATCAGGCAGGAACAATTGAATAGTAACGCTAGGTCGTGATGTCGGCTACAGGCTTTAGTAACGAAGCAACAAAATCTGCATAGTTATTGTTGTATCAGCCGGCCACGCGCGCCCGCGCCGTGTGCAGCTTTTTGTAGCTGTCGATCAGGCGCTGGTGCCGGTCAAGGCCTTCCAGTTTCATGCTGGTTGGTGTCAAGCCATAGAAACGCACGCTGCCATCTACTGAGCCGAGCACTGCGTCCATGCGCTCCTTGCCAAACATGCGGCGGAAATTGGCCTCGTAATCAGCGAGTTCCAGCTCGTCATCAAGCACAACCTCCAGCACCACATTCAGGGCCTGATAGAACAAGCCACGCTCGGCCGTGTTTTCGTTGTACTGCAGGTAGCCACCCACCAATTCATGTGCGGCTTCGAAATTCTGCAAGGCCAGATGTATCAGCAGCTTCAATTCCAGAATGGTGAGCTGCCCCCAATTTGTGTTTTCGTCGAACTCGATACCGATCAAGGTAATGATGTCGGTATAGTCATCCAGCTCGCTGTCTTCGAGCCGTTCCAGCAAAGCTTCCAGCGCACCATCGTCGAGGCGATGCAGGTTGAGGATGTCCTCGCGGAATTGCAGCGCCTTGTTGGTGTTATCCCAGATCAAATCCTCAACGGGATAAACCTCTGAATAACCGGGTACAAGAATGCGGCACGCAGTTGCGCCGAGCTTGTCATACACCGCCATGTACACTTCCTTGCCCATGGCTTCGAGGATGCCGAGCAGGGTGGCAGCTTCGTCGGCATTGGAATTTTCACCCCGTCCGGAAAAGTCCCACTCAACAAAATCGTAATCGGCCTTGGCGCTGAAGAAACGCCATGACACCACGCCACTGGAGTCGATGAAGTGCTCGACAAAGTTATTGGGCTCGGTCACCGCATTACTCTCGAAGGTGGGCTGAGGTAAATCATTGAGCCCTTCAAAACTGCGTCCTTGCAGCAGCTCGGTGAGGCTGCGTTCCAGCGCGACTTCAAAGCTGGGGTGGGCACCAAACGAGGCAAACACGCCGCCGGTGCGCGGGTTCATCAAGGTTACGCACATCACCGGAAACTCGCCGCCCAGGGACGCATCCTTGACCAGCACCGGAAAGCCCTGTGCTTCCAGGCCTTCAATCCCGGCCACAATACCCGGGTACTTGGCCAGTACTTCGGGCGGCACATCCGGCAGCGCGATTTCGCCTTCGAGAATTTCGCGCTTGACCGCGCGCTCGAAAATTTCCGAAAGGCATTGCACTTGCGCTTCGGCCAGCGTATTGCCGGCACTCATGCCGTTGCTCAGAAACAGGTTGTCGATCAGATTGGTCGGGAAGTAAACCACCTCGCCGTCCGAGTGGCGCACATAAGGCAGGGAACAGATACCCCGCTCGGTATTTCCCGAATTGGTGTCGTACAGGTGCGAGCCACGCAAATCGCCGTCCGGGTTGTAAATCGCCAAACAATGCGCGTCGAGAATCTCTTTCGGCAGCTTGTCTTTGGGGCCGGGCTTGAACCAGCGCTCATCCGGGTAATGCACAAAGGGTGCGTTGGCAAAATCTTCACCCCAGAACTGGTCGTTGTAGAAGTGATTGCAGTTGGCGCGCTCGATGAATTCGCCCAGGGCTGATGCCAAAGCACTTTCCTTGGTCGCACCCTTGCCATTGGTAAAGCACATGGGTGAGTGGGCATCGCGGATATGCAGCGACCAGACATTAGGAACAATGTTGCGCCACGAAGCAATTTCAATCTTCATGCCCAGGTTCGCCAGCACCGCCGACATATTGGCGATAGTTTGCTCCAGCGGCAGATCCTTGCCGGCGATATAGGTAGTCGCATTGGCAAGCGGCGTCAGCAAGGCCTGTGCATCCGCATCCAGACTTTCCACTTCCTCGATCACGAACTCGGGCGCGTTCTGAACGACCCGTTTCACCGAGCAACGGTCGATGGAACGCAGGATGCCTTGTCTATCCTTTTCCGAAATATCCGCTGGCAATTCGATCTGGATCTTGAACGTTTGCTTGTAGCGATTTTCTGGATCGACAATATTGTTGTGCGACAGGCGCATCTGGTCGGTAGGAATGTTGCGCGTGTCGCAATATGCCTTGACGAAGTAAGCTGCGCACAAAGCCGATGAAGCCAGGAAGTAATCGAACGGCCCCGGCGCCGAGCCGTCCCCCTTGTAGCGGATGGGCTGATCGGCAATGACAGTGAAGTCATCGAACTTGGCTTCCTGACGAAGCTTGTCGAGAAAATTGACCTTAATTTCCATGCGGGAATACCAAAAGAGCGATCAAAACGATTTGGCCGTCATTATCCGGCTTTCAAGCTCCAAGTGCTGGAGGATAAGGCAGTGATTCGGAGGGCCAACACACGACCAAGAGTTATTCGTACGATCCGTACATCTCGATGTGCGGAGCCACCGCCTCTTGGAGGTGATGACTTTTCTTTTATATGGCACCAGTAGCGCTCTATTGATTTGTCCTACAAACCTTGGGCGGATGTGTGCGGAGAATGTTGTTGGCTAACCACCTTTCCAAATAATCTTAGGCGCGGAGTACAGGATTTCAGGCAACCTCCAAAGGTGAGCTATTACAATAGGTCGGCGCAAAGACTGTGGTTTCAGT
>DATJIB010000216.1:0-2778 GCA_035493575.1 Rhodocyclaceae bacterium
ACCGTTCGGCTGCCTACGCTGCCCGCTACGTCGCCAAGAACGTGGTTGCCGCAGGTCTGGCTACCAAGTGCTTGGTGCAAATCTCGTACGCCATCGGCGTGGCCCAACCAACCAGCGTGTATGTAACCACCCAAGGCACCGGCAAGGTCTCAGACGAAAAGCTTTCCGAGCTCGTGAAGAAGCATTTCGATTTGCGTCCAAAGGGCATCGTTGCCATGCTGGATCTGCTGCGTCCGATCTATCAAAAGACCGCTGCTTACGGGCACTTCGGCCGTGATGAGCCAGAGTTCACCTGGGAAAGTACCGATAAAGCAGCAGCGCTTCGCGCTGATGCTGGCCTCTAAGTACAAGTTAAACCAGTTACAAAAAAGCCCCGGCATGCCGGGGCTTTTGTTTTTGTGCGGGAGCTACTTAATTTTTGCCCCAGGGCAACATGCGGGACAGCACAGACTCCTTGTCTATCCACTCATGCTTGAGCGCACCCAGCACATGCAAGCTGAACAGGATGTACAAGGCATCGCCCAGCCACTCATGAATGTTGCCGAACACGTCATGCAGGGTTTCCTTGAACTGAGGCTCGATATGCGTAATGAAAGCAATACGTGGCCATGGGACCAGGTGAAACAGTTCCATGGGGTGGGTGGCCGCGTCTTTCCACGCAGAGTCGTGCAGCCAGCCCGAAAGTGGCAATAGCAGCATAAGGGCATACAAGGCGATATGCGCCCAATGTGCGCCCTTCTTTTCGAACGGGCTGAAGCTGGCCGGTAATTCAGGCGGGCGATGCGCTATGCGCCACAGCAAACGCAGAATGAACAGGCCCAGGACCAGAATGCCAATGGATTTATGGTTGTCGATCAGCGGCCGGATCGATTCATCAGATACGTAGTCAACGCTGAGAGCGAGCGCTACGTTAACGATCATCAACACGGCGACGAGCCAATGCAGGGCCATGGCGGTGCGGGTGTATTTATTTTTGGTACTCATGCCTCTAGTTTCTCTTTTCACACGTATATAAGTTGTTACCTTTGATTGCTGCTACCAATGAACAAGCCGGTTTACATTGAGCGCAATGTAGGACTGAGTAGATTGTGCAAGTGTTTGCCGGTGCAAGGCAAGCTCTCTTCGAAACCCTTTAGAGCTGTTTGTGATCGTGTCATCACCTTTAACTGAAGCCTTTACCCGCGCCTCGCCTCGCCTTTCTCCACGAACGGCACCATTGGCCAGTACCCTGATTCATTTCACTGTGGCGGCAATGTGGGTAGCGCTGTTTTCCTGCGCCTTTATTTCGCAAGGGCTGCTGGCCTGGTCGGCTGGTCTTGCCTATGTCAGCTATGACACTTTCTTGCTCTGTTTTGTGGCCTGGAAATCCTTGGCATTACTGCGTGTGAGTCAAGACAGCAGCCACGCGCCGGAAAAGTTGCCGAGTCTGGGCGTGATTGTCGCCGCGCATAACGAAGGGGCCGTGCTGCCGATTACCTTGCGCGCACTGCTGACACAAAGTCGTGTGCCCGATCTGATCGTGATTGCCGATGATGGCTCCAGCGATACGACGTCCGATGTTCTTGTCTCTCAGTTCCAGTTGCCGCAGCCAGCCCTGGGCGAGCTGAGCGCTCTCAGTCCGCTGTATCCGAATCTGCGCTGGCTGCGCTTGCCACATGGCGGCAAGGCAGTAGCCCTGAATGCGGCAATAGCCTTGATGGACAGCGAGGTGGTGCTGACCATTGATGCGGACACCTTGCTGGACACGCAAGCCACGCTGGCGATGCAAACGGCTTTTGCCAGAGAAGCGGAGCTGGTTGCCGCGGGCGGCATTCTGACGCCGATCAGCAGCAAGACCTTGAGCGGCCGCTTTTTCCAATGGTTCCAGACCTATGAATACATCCGCAATTTTGTGTCGCGCTTTGCGTGGATGCGGGTGGATAGCCTGCTGCTGATTTCAGGCGCATTTGCCGCGTTCCGGCGCGATGCCTTGCTGAAAGTTGGTGGCTTTGATGCAGAGTGCCTGGTGGAAGACTATGAGCTGATCCACCGCCTGCGCCGCTATTCAGTTGAGCATGATTTGAATTGGCAAGTTCACATCATTGGCGCCGCACGGGCTGTGACGGACGCACCTTCCACGCTGATGGCTTTTCTGCGCCAGCGACGCCGCTGGTTTGCCGGTTTTCTGCAAACCCAGCATATGAATCGCGATATGACCGGCAATCGGAAATACGGCTGGCTAGGGACGTTGATGATGCCGGTCAAGGCCATCGACACCTTGCAGCCTGTCTATGGTTTGACGGCGTTTGTGCTGCTGGTGATTTTCCTGATCAATGGGCGTGCCACGGTTGTGTTACCAGTACTCTTCATCATTGCAGTGAAGATCGTAATCGACCTGGCTTTTCATTTCTGGTCGATCTATCTTTACCAGCGCTGGACCAATGACCGGAGCAGCAATAATCTCTGGCATGCCTTTCTGGCCTCGATCGCCGAACCCTTCAGCTTTCAACTGATGCGTCACACCGGCGCTGCCATGGGCTGGTTTCACTTCCTCACTGGTCGCCGCCACTGGGGCAAGCAACAGCGCAGTGGCTTACTCTCTGAACCGACTCAGCTTTAAATCAATCGTTCGCGGTGTGCGTACACGGTCAGGCGTCCAGGGCGTGTCATGCCGATGAGTGTGAGATTGGATTGCTCGGCCAGGCGACGGGCATAGGCAGTAGGTGCCGAGACTGCAGCGAGTAGGGCGATGCCCTGGCTGGCGGTCTTCTGCACCATTTCATAGCTGGCGCGGCTGGT
>DATJIB010000217.1:0-3555 GCA_035493575.1 Rhodocyclaceae bacterium
TGATCTGCAGCAACGCACGGTTGTTGCCTACAGCCGTTATCTGGATCTGACGCGTAATCGCTTCAACGCTGGCGTCGCCACACCACTAGATATGAGCAATGCCGAGAGCCAGCTTGCTACCGCTCGCGCCTCTGTGCTCACTGCTGAATTGCAACGCGCCCAGTACGAGCACGCATTGGCAACGCTGATAGGCAAGACGCCATCGGCCTTGAATCTGGCACCCACCAACACGTTGCCAGCACAGCCAAGCACACCGGAGCTGGTGCCTTCCCTGTGGCTATCCACGCGTCCCGACATCGTCGCCGCCGAGCGCCGCATGGCCGCTGCCAATGCACAGATTGGCGTCGCCAAGGCTGCCTGGTTTCCTGCGCTGACCTTGTCCGGCAGCTACGGTTATCGCAATAACGAGCTGGCAGACCTGATCAGCATGCCGCATCGCTTCTGGTCTTTGGGCCCTAGCCTAGCCATGGCTTTGTTTGACGGTGGCGCACGCAGCGCTGCAATTGAGACGGCACGCGCCAGCTACGATCAGAATGTGGCGACCTATCGTCAAACCGTGCTGACGGCATTCCAGGAAGTTGAAGACAACCTTGCTGCCGCGCGATTAGTCGGTGAAGAAAAGCTGCAACGAGAAATCGCAGCCAAAGCCGCCCGTCGCAGCCGCGAGATCGCTACCAACCAATACACCGCCGGTACCGGCGGACAGCTTCAGGTCACCACCGCCCAAGCCAATGAGCTATCTGCCGAGCGCACCATGATCGATGCGCGTCAGCGCCATTTGCTCGCCGCCGTGCAGCTCTACAAGAACACTGGGCGGGTTTCTGCTCCATCTGCTGGCCCAGCGTCCCAACCGGCTGCTCAATAAGCCTGCAGCCGGCAAGCACGGCTGGCTGAGTTTTTTTCAAAATCACTTAAATTGATACACGTTCACATTTAAGCGCATTTGTGCAATTCTCTTGGCGCACTCATAGCCAAGGGAGGAAATATGCGCGCCATTCACGGACTGCCGCTAGGCTGGCACAAGGATCTGTCGGATATCCGCGATCACACGGTTGAGTCTGCGGGCGTGCAGAAAATCCTGACGCGCTCCGCGGCTGTCAAGCAGGCCGCCAAGGCCTTACCGGCTGCTGTTGATTTGCGCCACTGGTGCTCGCCCATCGAAAACCAGGGCGAGCTTGGCTCTTGCACCGCGCATGCTGGCGTGGGATTGCTCGAGTATTACGAACGCCGCACCAGCGGCAAGCACCTCGATGGCTCGCGTCTGTTCCTGTACAAGGTGACGCGGCAACTGCTCGGCTACAAAGGTGACGACGGTGCCAATCTGCGCGACACCATGAAGGCCATGGTGCTGTTCGGCGTGCCGCCAGAAAAATACTGGCCTTATGACACCAAGAAGTTCAACGATGAGCCCAGCGCCTTCTGCTATTCCTTTGCGCAGAATTACCAGGCACTTGAGTACTACCGACTCGACCCCAGTGGTGCTTCACCCAGTACCGTTCTCGACAACGTCAAGCGCAGCCTCGCCGCCGAATTGCCTGCCATGTTTGGCTTCTCCGTGTATAGCTCGATACCCCCCGTCGATGACGGCAAGGGCCTGATTCCCTACCCCGTCAAAGGTGACGCACTCGAAGGTGGACACGCAGTATTGGCGGTGGGCTACGACGACAAAAAGAAAATCGGCACCAGCAAAGGGGCACTGCTGATACGCAACTCCTGGGGCAAAGAATGGGGCGAACAAGGTTACGGCTGGCTCCCCTACGCCTATGTTGAGCACGGACTCGCCGATGACTTCTGGTCCATGGTCAAAGCCGAATATATCGACACCGATCTGTTTAAAGGCTGAGCCCAGCCTGCCACCACCAAACGGAGTGCGCCATGCCCGATTTGATGAAGAAACTATTGATGTGGGTGATCGCGTTTTGCATTCCGCTGGGCCTTGGTATCTACCTAGGCTATCGTCATCAGCAAAGCAAAATCGATGTGCTTGAGCAAAAACTCTCGGACTATAAAGAGCTGGGGAAAACCATCCAGGCCTTGAAAGGCGATGTCGAAAAACAATTTTCTGACAACAACAAATCCATCGTCAGTGCTTATGAGCAAGAGCTGAAAGGAATTTTGGGGCGTTTCTCCAGCGCCGCAGAAATCGTCAATGGCGAATCCGCTACCCTGAAGAAACGCGCCAGCGCTGCCGAAGGCGAACGCAAGAAAATCATCACCGCCATTCAAAGCTTACCGGCTTGCAGCAATGAGCAGCAAATCCAGATTCAGGCGCTAATTGACAGCATCAGCAACCCCGTGACCAACCAGGCTTTGTGTAATGCCATGCCATTGCCAGCGGAATCATTACGCGGCTTACGCATGGCCTATCAACTGGAGCAAAGCAAATGAGGCGGCTAGGGAGTCTTCGTTTACTAACACCCGCATTGGCACTGTTTCTGTGTGCGTGCAGCGGTGCCATTATCAAACCGTCGCCGGCACCGGTTTGCGAAATCCCGGCAGAATTGGCGAATAGTTGCGAGTTGCCTAATGAAATCGGCGCCAGCCTGAGTTACGGCCAATTGATCGAGCTCGATCTCAAAACCCGCGAAAAGCTGAGCCTCTGCGCCAGCCGCTTCAATAAGCTGAAAGAGTCTTATCAGCGCTGTACTGAAATGCTGCAGCGCTATAACGCCGGCATCGCCGAAGCCGAGCAAAACCTGGCACAAAAGCGTTCCAGCACCGAAACCTCATCTACCCGTCCGGACAAGCCCCAGCCCTAGCAGCAACACGGCGAAGCAAGAGCCCCAAGTAGGCTTTGCCAAAATACACAATGAATGTACTAAAGTGATAGTATTATTATTGCAATAACAAACAATAATAATTTACGTTGTTGCAACACTAAATACATTCAACCAAGCAAATGGGGTGAGCCATGAGCGATATCGATATGCAGGAGTTTTCTCGCAAGTTTCCCAAGCTGGCCAGTGCACTCAACGATGCCAGCCGTTTCCCCTCCAATGTCTATCAGCATTTTGAACGCATCCTGAACGAGCTGGAGCTGGTGTGGGGAACACTGGAAGGCCATACCTATCTTGAAAACCTGCTGATGACTCAGCGCAATGATCGCCAGGGCTTCAGCGACAAGATTGCGACCGAGCTAATACGCATTCACTTGCTGCATATCCAGCAGTACCCCGAGCGTCATAGCAATCCGCATGACCCCTTTGCCCAGATTCGTTAACTGACAGCCCAGGCCAGATCGTACTGTTCAGGAAATGGGCCGCCCTTGTAGTTGATGGCACCTTCAGCATGCACCGCCGGGCGCAGCAGCACCTGGCGGACCATTTCCGGAATCATGACCATGCCCACATACTTACCCAGGCATTCATGACTGCCGAAGCCAAAGTGGAAGTAGTGGTACCAATTGCGTTGCGGAATAAACTCATCCGGACGCTCGAAGATATGCGAATCAAACATCGCCGACATCGTCAGCGGTAGCACATAGCTGCCCGCTGGAATGGTCGTGGCTCTATCCGTGCCTCGGCCAACGGTATATTCACTGGCGCTCTGGCGGAA
>DATJIB010000218.1:0-3421 GCA_035493575.1 Rhodocyclaceae bacterium
CTTCGGTCGTCAATATGAGGTTGCCTTGCCGGATGGCAGTCTGATCACCGGCATTCCACTGGGCAAAAAAAGCCCCTATGCCTGTGGTGACCGCGTGGCCATGGAAATGGCCAGCGCCAATCAGGCCCAGATCATCAAGCATCTTGAGCGCACCTCGCTGCTCTACCGCAGCGATGCCTTTCGCGAAAAATTGATTGCGGCCAACGCCACGCAAGTCGTATTGGTTGTTGCCACGGAGCCCTCCTTCACCGATGAGCTTTTGGCGCGCACTTTGGTGGCAGCCGAGACCGAAGGCCTGCGCACGCTGATCGTGCTCAACAAGTGTGACCTCACGGAGCAACTCGTGCATGCGCGCGGGCGTTTGCAAGTGCTGGCCAAACTTGGCTATCGTATTGTCGAGATGTCGGCCCTGGAAGACGCCAGCGCCTTGATGGAACATCTGGCCGGCGAAACCAGCGTCTTGGTCGGTCAATCCGGCATGGGTAAATCCACCCTCACGAACGCACTGATTCCCGAAGCCCGTGCCGCGACGCGTGAAATTTCAGACGCGCTCGATTCCGGCAAGCACACCACCACGCACGCTCGGCTGTATGAACTGCCACAAGACAAAGCGCCGGGCGGCAAGCTGATTGATTGTCCCGGCTTGCAGGAGTTTGGCCTGGCGCATCTATCCTTCGGCCAGATCGAAGAAGGCTTTATCGAATTCCGCCCTTATAGCGGGCTGTGCCGCTTCCGCGATTGTCGCCACCAGAACGAGCCCGATTGCGCGATTAAAAACGCAGTGGCAAGCGGCAATATTGATCAACGTCGTTACGATATTTTCCAGCGCATCGCCGCTGCCAAGTGCTAAATCACCATGTTCAAACTCAAAGCCTTTATCAACAAGTCCATACAGGAAGTCAGCAGTCGCCCGCCGCCAGGCATTACGGCTGTGGCAGTTTTCTTTTACGGCCCACCCCCTGCACTTGCTGATATCAGCGCGCTGGCAGTCGGTGCAGATGTCGCCGTTAAGAATGAAGATGGCAAGACTCGCATCCACGTCACCTGGTCGGACGTCAATACCATCATCACCATCGATCCAAACTGGGACAAAGCACAGCAGATGGAAGGCATGCGCGGCTGGGTAGAACGTTTCCCGCAACACGTGCGTGCGCTGCCTGATGTCGCCAAGATGATTGAATCCTTCGACGACGTGAGCGCTTGTTACGGCACCGTAAGCAAACCAGGGCTGGATGTCGATAACAAGGTAGTGAATTTACTTAAAGCACTGCTCGGCAGCGATGGCGGATTTTTCTTCTCGCGCAACTCTTTCTACGGCACCGATGCTTTACGCATCACCGGTTTCAGCGAAGACCCGATGTGGCTGGGCACGCCTCCCGCAGCCACTTGATTAGCCGTTTGCGATGGGCAGCGTGGTTCTATCTACCACGCGTCGCAACACAAAACTCGAATGCACGCCGGATACACCCGAGATGCGGGTGATGCGCTTGAGCAATAGCTCTTGATACGCATCCATGTCCTGCACCACCACCTTGAGCTGGTAGTCGGCATCCTGGCCGGTGATCAGCAGGCATTCCAGCACTTCAGGAATCTCTGCAATCTCCTGCTCAAAATGTTCGAACCGTTCGGGCGTGTGTTGGTCCATGGAGATATGGATCAAAGCCATCAAGCTCAGGCCCAATTGCTTGGCATTGAGTAGCGCCCGGTAGCCAAGGATCAGCCCGCTCTCTTCCAGCAATCGCACCCGGCGTAAACAAGGTGCTGCGGACAAGCCAATGCGCTCCGCCAGGTCTTGATTGCTGATGCGGCCTTCGGTTTGCAATACTTGCAGGATTTGTTGATCGTAGCGGTCCATAGCAAGCCTCGTTAAGTCAATATTGGAATTTAATGCCAACAATTAAACCATAAACGCAATTAAATTGCTAATTAGCTGGAATTTAGGGCAATAACGCAAGCACATTTCGTCTGGCGACGTCTAATATTCATGCCATGGATGCCCTCCCAAATCAGGCATTCCCTTATTTCTGGAGCAGCAAAATGTTGAAGCAACCGCACGGCAAATACCTCCCTTTCAAGCCGGTCCAATTGCCAGACCGTCAGTGGCCAAACAACGTCATCACCAAGCCGCCAATCTGGATGAGTACCGATCTGCGTGATGGCAATCAAGCCCTGTTCGAGCCGATGAACGGCGAGAAGAAGATGCGCATGTTCAAGATGCTGTGCGAGATCGGCCTCAAGGAAATCGAAGCAGGCTTCCCTTCTGCCTCGCAAACCGAATTCGATTTTTTCCGTACCCTGATTGAAGGCAATCACGTTCCGGCCGATGTCACCATCGAAGCCCTGACCCAGGCACGTGAGCCGCTGATTCGTCGCACCATCGAATCGCTCCAAGGCGCACGCCGTGCCATCGTGCACGTCTACAACGCCACTTCCGACCAGTTCCGCGAAGTCGTGTTCAACATGACACGCGAAGAAGTCAAAGCCATGGCCGTGAACGCCGTCAAGCTGGTCAAGGAACTGACCGCAGCGCGCCCGGAAACTGAATGGGTGCTTGAGTACAGCGCCGAAACCTTCACCAATACCGATCTCGACTTTGTGCTTGAAGTCTGCAACGCCGTTACCGAAACTTGGGGCGCCACGCCGGACAACAAGGTCATCATCAACTTGCCGGCCTCGGTCGAAGTTGCAACACCGAATGTGTATGCCGACCAGATCGAATGGATGCACCGCAATCTTGCACGCCGTGACAGCGTCGTCCTCAGCCTCCATCCGCACAATGATCGTGGCACCGCTGTCGCTGCTGCCGAGCTTGCCTTGATGGCTGGCGCTGATCGTGTTGAAGGCTGTCTGTTCGGCAATGGCGAGCGCACCGGCAACGTCGACCTCGTTACGCTTGCATTGAACCTCTACACGCAAGGCATCTCGCCTGGCCTCGACTTCTCCGACATGAATACCATTGCCCGCACGTCCGAGTACTGCACGCAGTTGCCGGTGCATCCACGTCACCCTTGGGTCGGCGATCTCGTCTATACCGCCTTCTCGGGTTCGCATCAGGACGCCATCAAGAAAGGCTTTGCGCAGCAGAAGAAGGACGCCAAGTGGAACGTGCCTTACATGCCTATGGATCCAGCCGATGTGGGCCGCAGTTACGACTCCGTCATCCGCGTAAACAGCCAGTCCGGCAAGGGCGGCATCGCCTTCCTGCTTGAAGCCGAATACGGCATCGTCATGTCGCGCCGCTTGCAAGTTGAATTCTCGCGCGTGGTGCAACAGCACACCGACGAATTCGGCGGTGAAGTCAGCGCTGCGGATATCTGGAAGCTCTTCTCCGAGACCTATCTCGATACCGTCTCACCGGTGCGCTATGTCGAACACCATCTGTTCGAGCACAACGACGCGCAAGGCATCAAGCTCGTGGTTG
>DATJIB010000219.1:0-7852 GCA_035493575.1 Rhodocyclaceae bacterium
CCTTTTTGTTTGCTTAAATATTTACTTTAGCGAAACACAACGGTCTTGTTCCCATGTGCCAGAACCCGGTCTTCAAGGTGATAGCGCAGGCCGCGTGCCAATACCGTTTTCTCAATGTCTTTTCCGTAGCGCACCATATCCGCGACCGAATCGGAATGATCAACTCGCACCACATCCTGTTCAATGATCGGCCCTTGATCAAGTTCTTTGGTCACGTAATGGCAGGTCGCGCCGATTAGCTTCACGCCACGTTGATAGGCTTGGTGATAAGGCTTGGCACCGACAAAGCTGGGCAGGAATGAGTGGTGGATATTGATGATACGACCGGCGTATTGTCGGCATAGCTCCGGCGGCAGGATTTGCATATAGCGCGCCAGGACCATGGTATCGCCCTTGACTTCGTCAAATAAGCGCGCGATTTCGGCAAAGGCCTCGTCCTTGTTACCGGCGCTGACTGGAACATAATGAAACGGAATGCCGTGCCACTCGACAAAACCACGGAAGGTTTCGTGATTGGAGATGACGCAAGGAATCTCGATATCCAGATCTTTGGATTGCCAGCGAGCAAGCAGATCG
The DNA here is from genome assembly GCA_035493575.1 of Rhodocyclaceae bacterium. Lineage (GTDB taxonomy): Bacteria > Pseudomonadota > Gammaproteobacteria > Burkholderiales > Rhodocyclaceae. The sequence goes on from DATJIB010000219.1 coordinate 577, forward strand.
TAAAGACAATGTTCTTGCTGCGAAACAAAAATGACCAGGCGTTTCTTGCGCGCGGAATCGTTGATCTGCCACTGCATGTTCAGTGTGGATGCTACGCTTTGAAAACGCTGCTTCAATTCATCCAGATTGCAGGTAATCGAGGCCGCCTTGATTTCCATGCGCATGAAATACTGGCCGGTCAACTCATCCGAGTGATAGCCGGATTCAAGTATCCAGCCACCTTGCTCTGCGAAAAAGCCTGATACGCGGGCAATAATGCCGACGCGATCAGGACAGGAAGCGGTGAGTGTGTAGAACCGCTCCCCGTGCATGATTTAGATACGGGCCGAGGCTGCCAGAATCTGCGCCTTGAGTTCGGCGTAATTCATGGTCACCGGAAATTGCGGGAATTCGCGGATCACATTTTCTGGTGGGTGGAACAGGATGCCGGCATGAGCTTCGGCTAGCATGGCGGTGTCGTTGTATGAGTCGCCGGCAGCGATGACCTTGAACTGAAGCTCTTTGAATCTTTGCACGGCTTCCTTTTTCTGATTCGGCATACGCAGATGGTAGTTCACCAGCTTGCCGGTGCTATCAGCTTCCAGCTTGTGACAGAACAAGGCAGGCATACCCAGTTGTTGCATCAGCGGCATGGCGAATTCGTAGAAGGTATCGGACAGGATGATGACCTGGAATTGCTGGCGCAGATCATCCAGAAAATCCTTGGCACCGGCCATCGGCCCCATTTCGCTGATGACCTTCTGGATGTCCGGCAAACCAAGCTTGTGCTTGGCCAGCAGATCAAGGCGGAACTTCATCAGGGTGTCGTAGTTGGGCTCATCGCGCGTTGTACGGCGCAACTCGCTGATGCCAGTGCGGTTGGCGAATTCGATCCAGATTTCCGGGACCAGGACACCTTCAAGGTCTAGACAGACGAGTTGCACGGCAATGCTCCAAATTTGAGAAAGTCCGCCATTTTACCTGCTGCCGCGGTGTAGCATTAGCCACTCCGTAATTTAACAATTCATCATGGCTGCTGGAACCCTATTCATTGTTGCCGCTCCTTCGGGCGCCGGAAAAACTACGCTGGTGCGCAAACTGCTTGAGCAGGATGCCGATGTACAGCTGTCGATCTCATATACCACTCGTGCCCCGCGCCCCGGCGAGCAGGATGGGCGCGAATACCATTTTGTGGACGTGGCCGAGTTCCTGGCCATGCGTAACCGTGACGAGTTTGTCGAGTGGGCCGAGGTACATGGCAACTTCTATGGCACGTCCCGCGTTTGGCTGGCTGATCAAATCAAGGCGGGCCGTGATGTTTTGCTCGAAATCGACTGGCAGGGTGCGCAGCAAGTATGCAAACTGTTCCCCGAGGCCGTCAGTATCTTCATTCTTCCACCCTCACTGGAAGAGCTGGAACGCCGTCTGCGTGGGCGTGGCACGGACTCTGAAGAGGTCATTGCGCGCCGTCTGACAGGGGCTGTAGGCGAGATGAGGCACGTGAGTGAGTTCAACTTTGCTATAATCAACAATAACTTGGATGAAGCGCTTAAGGACTTGGCTGCTGCTGTGAGAGCTGCCCGCCTGCGCTACCAGCGCCAGCGGGCGCGTTATCCCCAAGTTTTTGATTCTATTAGTTGATTTACCTACTGGGAAATACACCATGGCTCGTGTCACCGTCGATGATTGTCTGAAACGCATTCCTAACCGCTTCCAGCTGACCCTGGCTGCAACCTATCGTGCTCGTCAGATCACCATGGGCAGCACCCCTCAAGTCGAGGCCGACAAGGACAAGGCCACCGTAATCGCACTGCGTGAAATCTCTGCTGGCAAGGTCGGCCTGGATATTCTTACCCGCGGTCAGTCTTAAAGTCTCAAGGGGGATGTATGCCACATACCGGCACGCTAGCATCCCCCCTACTGGCGGGCAGTCCGCCAGTCCCGCCTGCGGGCGGAATATCTGAAGGCGGTAACAATCGGCAACTGCACGTTGCCCCCGCCAAGACAACCGCTGAGGTTGTCGAAGAATTCGAGCGCTTCAAAGCCCATTTATCGACTTACCTGAAACCTGAGGAAGTCGAGCGGATTGCTGACGCCTTTGCATTCAGCCAGGCTGCGCATGAAGGTCAGCTGCGCTCCAGTGGTGACCCTTATATCTCGCATCCGCTGGCGGTAGCCGAGTCCCTCTCGCACTGGCATCTGGATGTGCAAGCGCTGTGCGCTGCCTTGCTCCATGACGTCATGGAGGATACGGGTGTCACCAAGGAAGAACTGGCCGAGCGCTTTGGTCAGGCCACTGCCGAGCTGGTCGATGGCGTTTCCAAGCTGGAGAAAGTCGAGCATCAAACCTGGCAAGAAGCGCAGGCGGAAAACTTCCGCAAGATGCTCTTGGCCATGGCGCGCGATGTGCGTGTCATCCTGATCAAGCTCGCTGATCGTCTGCATAATCTGAAGACACTGGATGCGGTGCGTCCCGATAAGCGTCGCCGCGTGGCGCGCGAAACGCTTGAAATTTACGCACCGATCGCCAATCGTCTGGGCCTGAACCAGCTTTATCGTGAGCTGCAGGAAATCTCCTTCAGCCACCTATACCCTGCTCGCTACCGTGTCCTTGGCCGTGCGGTCAAAGCTGCACGTGGCAATCGCCGCGAGGTTGTGGGCAAGATTCTTGAAGCCGTGAAGGCCAAGTTGCCCGAGAACGGCATTGAAGCCGATGTCATGGGCCGCGAAAAACATGTCTATGGCATCTACCGCAAGATGCGCGAGAAGCATTTGTCCTTCTCGCAAGTGCTCGATATTTACGGCTTCCGCATCATCGTCGATGACATTCCCAAGTGCTATTTGAGTCTGGGTCTGTTGCACGGCTTGTTCAAACCGGTACCGGGCAAGTTCAAGGATTACATCGCTATCCCCAAGGCCAATGGCTATCAGTCGCTGCATACGACAGTGATTGGCCCCTACGGTACGCCGGTTGAAATGCAGATTCGCACCCGCCAGATGCACCACGTCGCTGAAGCCGGCGTGGCTTCACACTGGCTGTACAAGGATGAGGGCGAAACATCCGAGATTCACCAGAAGACGCACAAATGGCTGCAGTCGCTGCTCGAAATCCAATCAACCTCAATGGATTCGGCCGAGTTTCTGGAGCACGTCAAAGTCGACCTGTTCCCGGGCGAGGTCTATTGCTTCACGCCTAACGGCAAGATTCTTGTGTTGCCACGTGGCGCCACTGCCGTGGACTTTGCCTATGCAGTGCATACCGACATTGGCCATCGCTGCGTCGCCTGCCGCATCAATTTTGAATTGATGCCCTTGCGCACCGAGCTTTCCGATGGCGATCGCGTTGAAATTGTTACGGCGGTAAATGCCAATCCCAATCCGGCCTGGCTGTCATACGTCAAGAGCGGTCGCGCGCGTTCCAAGATTCGTCACTTCCTCAAAACGCAACAAACCGAAGAGTCGGCAGCACTGGGCGAGCGTCTGCTAACCCAAGCCTTGCGCCATTTTGGTTTTGTCCTGGCGGAAGTTGCGACTACACAATGGGATAAATTGCTGCGCGTCACCGGCGCCAAATCCAAGAAGGATGTGTTGACCGAAGTTGGGCTGGGCAAGCAGTTGCCGGCGATTGTGGCGCGCCGTCTGGCCGAGGGACTGGAGGCAAAAGAAGAGGCCGCCATCATGCCGGGTAGTGCGCCGCAGCGCCCTTCTTCGACCATTGTCATTCGTGGCACCGAAGGCATGGCTGTGCAGTTGGCACGCTGCTGCCGTCCGATTCCGGGCGATCCGATTGTTGGCATCATCCGCAAAGGCCAAGGCCTGGTGGTGCATACGCATGACTGCAAGACGATTGCCAAATCACGCGGCGATCGCGATGGTTGGGTCGATGTCGAGTGGCAGCCAGCTGCTGACCGTCTGTTCCAGGTCGCCATCCGCATCGTTGCCGAAAATCGCCGCGGCGTGCTGGCCAAGGTTTCGGCTGAAATCTCCAATAACAACTCTGACATTCAGAATGTCAGTATTGAAGAGGAGAGCGGTATGTACTCGGCCCTGCATTTCACTTTGCAGGTGATTGATCGCCAGCATTTGGCGCGTATCATGCGAGGTCTGCGGCGTTTGCCTGAAGTGGTCCGGATTCAGCGCGCCCGCGAATAAAATTTGTTGTAAACAATGTAATTGGAGCTGCAATGGCAATCTACGAATCAGAACATACAAAATTCATGCGCGAATGGCTGGCCAAGCACCAGCAAGAACTGGCCGAGCAAAAAGCTGGCCGTGCCTTGTGGTGGGATAAGGGTGTACAAGACCTGGACACCGCTCGTCGCAATGCCGAATCCAAAGTGCCGCAAAAGGCTTACTACTACGATATCGAAGGCGAATAATCTACGCGAGGAGGGTCGCGCTACCGTGGCAGCGGTAGCCGACTGAGGGTTGCGGGAACGCTTTTGAATAGACTGGGCGTATCTGTCACAGTACGGATACAGGCCATTGGCCGCATGCCAGTTGCCCCGAGGGGAAACAATGAATCGCTTTAAGGCCTGGTTGGCTCATATCAACCTGTCGGGTGGTACGACCGCCCTATTGGTTCTGATCTGTGCAGTGCTGGCCGTCGTTCTCGATCTGGTTGGGCCGCGTGCGCAATTGCCCTTTCTGCTCGGGGGGATTCTGGTATCGCTGCTCATTGGCGCGCTCGTCAGTGCATCGCTGGCCACGGAAAAGAAGGCCCAAAAAGCCAAGCTTTCCATGGAGCTGGATACCTGGGAGCACGTATTCGAAAACGCAACCGAAGCGATTGTGCTCGCCGATGCCGAGCGCAAAATCCTGCGCGTCAATCCTGCCTTTGGTCGTCTGACTGGTTACAGCGCGCTCGACGTGGTCGGGAAAACACCAGGCCTGCTGCGCTCCAGCCGTCACAACGAACAATTCTTTGCTGCCATATTGAGTCAGCTTGCTGCGGTCGGTTTCTGGCAGGGCGGCGTATGGCAAAAGCGCAAGAGTGCCGAAGAGTTCTTCAGCATGGTTTCGGTGCTTGGTGTCAAAGGTCGCGATGGCAAGACTCATCGCTACGTTTACCTGATGAGTGATGTCACTGAGCAGCGCCAGCGCACCGATGACTTCGCCCAGTTTGCCTATCAGGACATTCTCACCGGTCTACCGAATCGCTATCTGCTGCACGATCGCCTGGCCAATGCAGTAGAGGTTGCGCGGCGAGACAAAAATCCGTTGGCCTTGATGTTTATCGATCTGGATCGCTTCAAAGTGATCAACGACAGTCTCGGTTACGAGGTCGGTGATTTACTGTTGATTGAAACAGCACGCCGTTTCAAACAAGTGCTGCGTGGCTCTGACACCTTGGCGCGTCTGGGTGGCGATGAGTTCGTGATTCTGCTGCCGGAAGCCGGCGGTATTGGCAGCGTCACTGATATCGCCGAAGAGTTGAATCAGGTCATGGCGCCACCGATGCAGGTCAAGGGACGTGATATCCACATTGGCGCGAGCATCGGTATCGCCCTCTATCCGCGCGATGGAGAAAGCGCGTTGGCGCTGATGAAGAACGCCGACACCGCCATGTATCGCTCCAAGGCCGAAGGCCCGAATGGCTTCCGCTTCTTTGACCACGCCATGAATGCCAGCGCGGTTGAACGCATGGAGCTTGAATCTGCCTTGCGCCGTGCCTTACAGCGTAAAGAGTTCGTTATGCATTACCAGCCCAAGATCAACCTCAGTACCGGCCAGAATGCCGGTGCCGAGGCCTTGATCCGCTGGATCAGCCCTGAGCATGGGCCTGTGGCGCCAAGCGACTTTATTCCTTTGGCCGAAGAAACAGGTCTGATCACCAAGATTGGCGACTGGGTACTGGATGAAGTCTGCCGACAGTTGGCCGAATGGCGTGACAAGGGCATCGCGCCGCAGCAAGTGGCGGTGAATGTTTCTGCAAGACAATTCCTGGACGAACGTTTCTCCGAAAAAGTCGTTTTGATTCTGGAGAAATACAAACTTGAGCCCAGCAGCCTGGAACTGGAGCTGACCGAAGGCACCATGATGGCCAATCCTGAGGCAGCAGTGAAACAGTTGCTGCGCCTGCAGGCGCTGGGCGTGGTCGTATCTGTCGATGATTTCGGAACCGGTTATTCCAGCTTGACCTACCTGAAGCGCCTGCCGATCGGCACCATCAAGGTCGATCAATCCTTTGTCCGCTCTGTCAATGCTGACGATGACAATGCCGCGATTGTGGCTGCTATCCAAGGTATGGCCGAGGCTTTGGGCATGACAACAGTCGCCGAAGGCATCGAAACCGAGGCTGAAGAGGATCATCTGCGTGAATCGGGCTGCACTTACGGGCAGGGCTATCACTATTCAAAGCCGCTCTCGGTCGAGGACTTCGAACGCTGGATGGCAGAGCGAAACCAAGCCTTTGGCAGCAAACCGGTATAATTACGCTTTACACGTATTAGTGTGGCCGTTCTAGTCCCGGCCCACCCCCTGCAATGAGTACCAAAAAGCTGTACATCAAGACCTTCGGCTGCCAGATGAACGAGTATGACTCGGACAAAATGGCCGACGTGCTCGCCGCTGGCGATGACATCGTCAAGACCGAGACGCCCGAAGACGCCGACATCATTCTGTTCAACACTTGCTCAGTGCGCGAAAAGGCGCAAGAGCGCGTGTTCTCCGACCTTGGTCGCGTCAAAGAGCTCAAGCTGCTCAATCCCAATCTGTTGATTGGCGTTGGCGGCTGCGTGGCCTCGCAAGAAGGTGCTGCGATTGTGGATCGCGCGCCCTACGTCGACGTTGTGTTTGGCCCGCAAACCCTGCACCGCTTGCCGCAGCTGATCGCCGCACGCAAAAGCACGGGTATCTCGCAGGTCGACATTTCCTTCCCGGAAATCGAGAAGTTCGACAATATGCCGCCGGCCCGCGTCGAAGGCACCGCGGCCTTTGTCTCCATCATGGAAGGCTGCTCCAAGTACTGCACCTTCTGCGTCGTGCCCTATACGCGTGGCGAAGAAGTGTCGCGCCCGCTCGATGATGTGCTGACCGAAGTCGCCAATCTGGCCATGCAGGGCGTACATGAAATCACCTTGCTTGGCCAGAACGTCAATGCCTATCAAGGTCGCATGTCGGATGGCGAGTTTGCTGATCTGGCGCTACTGATCGAGCTGGTTGCCGAGATGCCGGAAATCCAGCGCATCCGCTACACCACCTCGCATCCTCGCGAAGTGACACAGCGCTTGATCGACGTCTATGCACGAGTGCCCAAGCTGGTATCGCAGCTGCACTTGCCGGTACAAGCCGGCTC
>DATJIB010000220.1:0-7156 GCA_035493575.1 Rhodocyclaceae bacterium
AACAGGCGCCGAAGCAACCAATCCGATGCTGCGCAAGCTCAATGCGCGCCTGGATACGCAAATCCGCAAATTGATTGATGGTTCGACCACTATTGCGGAACGCTTGCTGCGCGATGTCCTGTATCAAGTAGCTGTTGCCCCCGCTGGCGGCGAGCATGTCGAATTTGTTCGAGCTGCCTTTCAGCTCGAACAGCAGCTACCTAAAACTCAGCATGACGCCGATGCAGAGGCCAAGCGCCCCATCGTGGCCCAGCTGCGCGATCTGCTCAGTAACACCAAGGATGACTGGAATCGTTTCTGCTCCGGCACCGCTGCAGCGCTACCGCGTTTCCATCAGCGCATTGATGAGTCTTGCGTTCTGGCGGTTCAGCTTGGTCATGATGGCTTTATGCAGTTGGTCAATGGCATCAGCGACATCGCTGAAGTCCTGCGCAAGGATCCTTTGCGCCATGATGAAACCATTGCCATTGAAATTGCCACTGCGCTATTGCTTGCAGAGAGCAGTATTGCCAGCTATCCGGCGCTAGGTGAGGATTTCCCGGTTCAGGTCGATGCCGTTGTTTCGCGCCTGGCCGCACTGGGGCGTGGCGAATCACTGTCCTCGCTGGCGATTCCTCAGCTCGACGATCTTGCTCGCAAGGCGCAAGAGCGCCTGCTCATGGCCCAGGTGGTACGCGAGATCACTGCCAACCTCGCAACGATCGAACAATCACTCGACACCTTCTTCCGCAATCCGGAGCAAAAGGAAGGCTTGTCCGCGCTGCGCAAACCACTCGATCAAGTGGCTGGCGCACTGGCCGTATTGGGTCAGGAAGGTGCTTCGGCATTGCTGCGTGAATGTGACGTCAAGATCCGCAGCTTTGAGTCGCTTGAAACCATTCCGGCCGGTACTTTTGAAGAAGTCGCCAGCAAGCTTTCTGCGCTTGGCTTCTTTGTTGAACAACTGCGTCATGGTCCGGCCAATCTGGATGCCATCCTCAACCCACGCAATGCAGGGTTTGAAGATGAGGATGCGCAGACTATCGAGTCCAATCTGGATGTTAACAAGCGTCTGACGCAGACCTTGATCGGCGCGCTGCGTGAAAAACCGGAAGACAGCGAAATTCGCGGTGAGCTCAAGCAACAACTTGAGACACTGCGCGAAGATGCGCAACTAATCGCCGATGAAGGTCTGGAACAACAGCTTAATACGGCAATCGCTGCACTGGATGATCATTCCGCACCAGCGCTGGAAGAGGCAATTGCTACGCTTGTTGAGACACCCGCGGCGATAGAGCCATCTGAAGAAATCATCCGTTTGGCCGGTGTCAGCAGTGAGGATCTCGACGCTGAACTCTTAAGCATCTTCCTTGAAGAGGCTAATGAAGTACTCGCCACCTTGGCTGAGACACTTCCTTTGGCTGAACGTGATCCACACGACCATGAAGCACTGACAACCATCCGCCGCAGCTTCCATACCCTCAAGGGTAGTGGTCGCATGGTTGGTCTCACCGATTTGGGTGAGACTGCATGGGCCGTCGAGCAAGTGATGAATGGCTGGCTGCAACAGGAAGCCGACGGGACGCCAGAGCTGATGGCAATGCTGCATGAAGCCAGCAGCGTCTTTTCAAGCTGGGTTGCCACGCTTGAAAAACAGGACACAACGCGGCCTGCAACACAAACCCTGCTCACCCAATGCCAACGCTTGCAACTGAGTGAAGATGAAGATGGCGGTCTTGCATTGTCCGCATCAGCCCTGCTAGAGCAAGCCACGGCGGCTGAAGCGGCAGCGGCTGAAACGATTGAAGAAGATGTTCCCCCCTCTCATGAAGGAGGCGCCAAGGTGCTGGAATTTCCCAGCGCCCCGGTCCTGATTGAAATTGGACCCTTATCACTGACACCGATGTTGTTCGACATGTATGTGAGCGAAGCTCGCAGCCATGTCGCAGCCATGCAGGAAGAGTTTGCTGAGGAAGGCGCCCCGCCCTCCGAGCCGCTGATTCGGGCCGCCCACACACTGGGCGGAATTTCCGCAACCGTCGCGATTGAGCCCATCCATACGCTGGTCAGCTGCTTGGAAGATGCTTTAACGCGTTTTGCCGCCGCCGCAGAAGGCATTCCATTTGAAGGCCGCGCCCTGATAGCGCGCACCATAGGCGCACTTGACGGCATGGTTGGCGCCATTGCCAATCGCCGCATGCCTAGCGCCGATCTGGATCTCGAAGCCGCGCTGCAAAGCTTAAAGCCCGAGCCTGCAGTTGCACCGGCTGCGGAGCTTGAAGCTGAGTCGGTAGACGAGATGTCTGCATTCCTCGAAGAGGCTGCGCCCTCCTTTGCCGAGATTCCAACTGAACCTGAAGCACCCGCCGAGCCTGAAGCAAGTGCAGAATCCGAGCCGGTGTCCGAATCCGAATCTGCGCCACCGGCAGAAGCGGAAAGTGTTTTTGCAATTGAATCCATCATTGCAGCCGAGCCTGTTCCGGTTGAAGCGCCAGCCCTAGCTGCCCTAACGGAAAGTGAAGAGCTCGGCGAGGTTGAAGAACTTGAATTCAATGTCATCGAAGACGAAATTGACGCGCAACTGCTGCCGATCTTTCTTGAGGAAAGCGATGACTTGATGCAGGAAATCGGTACGGCGCTGCGTGATTGGCGCCAGCAACCGACAGAGAAAAACGCCGGCGAAGCCCTGCAACGGCAGCTGCATACCCTCAAGGGTAGTGCCCGGATGGCGGGTGCCATGACTTTGGGTGAGTTGCTCCACGCGATGGAAACGCGTGCTGAGCACGGCATGCAAATGGGCGCTCAAGGCGCTTTGCTTGACACGCTTGATGCAGCCTATGACCGTGCCGCGCATATGCTGGGCCGTCTGAAGCGCGGCGAACCCGCACTTGAACCTGCAGTTGCCGCCGCTGTTGAAACACGTCCAGATGGTGTACCAGCGGCAATAAGTCGCAGTATCGAACGCACCGTTAGTACCGGTGAAACACAGCATGAAGCGGCTGCCAACGTTCTACGAGTGCGCGCTAATCTGGTTGATGAGCTGGTTAATAGTTCAGGTGAAATCGCTATTACCCGTTCGCGCATTGAAGGTGAAGTGCGCACGCTGAAGGATTCCCTGCTCGACCTGACTGAAAACGTGATCCGTTTGCGTAATCAGCTGCGTGAAATTGAAATCCAGGCTGAATCGCAAATGCAATCGCAGCAATCGATGCTGGCAAGCGAACACAGCGCCACCTTCGATCCGCTTGAATTTGACCGTTTCACCCGCTTCCAGGAGCTCACGCGCCTGATGGCGGAAAGTGTGAACGACGTTTCCACTGTTCAGCACAACTTGCTGCGCAACGTTGAAAACACCGATGCAGCGCTGGTTGCTCAAGCTCGCCTCAATCGCGAGCTATCGCAGTCGCTGATGAGCGTGCGCATGGTGCCTTTCAACTCGGTCGCCGATCGTCTCTACCGGATTGTGCGTCAATCGGCCAAGGACACCGGCAAGCGCGCCAACCTCGATATTCGCGGCGCCCAGACTGAACTCGACCGTTCGGTGCTGGACAATATGATTGGCCCGATCGAACACTTGCTGCGTAACGCCATCGCCCACGGCCTTGAAGCCGTCGATGTGCGCAAGGCCGCAGGTAAAGGCGATATCGGCGAAATCACAGTCAGCGTCAGCCAGACCGGTAATGAAGTTGCGATCGTACTGAGCGATGATGGCGCCGGCCTGAATTACGAACGTATTCGTGCCATCGGCGAACAACGTGGCCTGATTAATGCCGGCGACATGCTCGACGAACAGGCCTTGATTGATCTGATTTTCACGCCCGGCTTCTCCACCATGGAAGAAGTCACTGCCCTAGCCGGTCGGGGTATCGGTATGGACGTGGTCAAGAGCGAAGTACAGAATCTTGGTGGCCGGATTGAAGTCAGCAGCGAGGCGGGTAAAGGCTCGCGCTTCAGCATCTACCTTCCGCTCACCTTGGCGGTTGCCCAAGGCGTGTTGATTCGTGTCGGCCTGCGTACCTACATCATGCCGGCAGGCATGGTGGCCCAAGTCAGCGAACTCAAGCCTGCAGCGATTGAAACCGTGCGCAAAACAGGCTCCACCGAGTGGCAAGGTGATACGTATCCTTACCACTACCTGCCGAATCTGCTTGGCGATCCGGATGCACGCCCAGAACCCGCACGCCGTCACTGGTTGATGCTGCTTCGCACAGGTACGCAGCTGGTCGCGCTGGAAGTCGACTCCATGATCGGCAACCAGGAAGTTGTGGTCAAAAACATCGGACCACAACTGGCACGCGTGACCGGCATCGTCGGCGCCACCGTATTGGGTGACGGTGAAATTGCACTGATCATCAATCCGGTGGCACTGGCAGGCCATCGTCCTCGCTACAACGTTGTTCAGCCAGCAACAACCGTGGCCAAGGAAGAAAAGGTCGCTGCCGCCCCAACCATTCTGGTGGTCGATGACTCGCTTACCGTGCGCAAGATTACCGGCCGCCTGCTGGAACGCTCCGGTTATCACGTGGTCACGGCCAAGGACGGTATCGACGCACTTGAACAAGTGGTTGAAATGGTTCCGGACGTCATGCTGGTGGATATTGAAATGCCACGCATGGACGGCTTTGACCTGACCCGAAATATTCGTGCTGATGCCCGCCTCAAGAACGTGCCTATCATCATGATTACCTCGCGGACGGCCGAGAAACACCGCAACTACGCGGCTGAAATCGGCGTCAATCATTATCTCGGCAAGCCTTACGACGAAGACGAGCTCTTGCGCGTCATCGCCAGCTATCTGACCCAGTCGGCTACGGCGTAAATAACGCTGTAACACTGCACGATATAATCCAGCCTTCGGGTCTACGATCTGCCTGCATCTGCAGGCAGATCGTTCTCATCTCTCCGCACTTGTCCGTATGAATAGTCGCCAGCTTTATTTGCGTCTGCTTAGCTATGTACGCCCTTACTGGAAGGGCTTTGCGCTCGCCATGCTGTGCATGGCCGTAGGCGCTGTCGCCGAGCCCTTCTTCCCGATCCTGATGAAGAGCATGCTGGACAATGGCTTTGGCCCCAATCGCGGCGCCTGGGACTGGCTCTTCTATCCGGTTGCCATCGTCAGCGTATTGCTCACCCGCTCCATCTTTGGTTTTCTGGGCGACTACGCCATCAGCTGGGTCTCCAATCACGTCATCACTGACTTGCGCCGCGCCATGTTTGCGCGCATCGTGCGCCTGCCCAGCAGCTACTTTTCCGACCAACTGTCAGGCCATCTGATGTCGCGCGTCGCCTACGATGTGAATGGCGTTGCCTCGGCGGCCACCACAGCACTGACCACACTGGTCAAGGACAGTGTCTCCGTGATCGGCCTGCTCGGCTGGCTGTTTTATCTGAACTGGAAACTCACCCTCATCACCTTGAGCATGATTCCCTTCATTGCCTTGGCGGTTCAGCTTTTCAGCAAACGCCTGCGCCGCATCGCGCGTGGCGTACAGGAGTCGCAAGGGGCCATTTCTCAAGTGCTGCAGGAAGCGATTGAAGGCCAGAAAATCATCAAGATTTTCGGCGGGCATAAGCATGAAATTGAACGCTTTGACGCAGCCATCAAGGATCAGCGGCGTCTGAATATGCGCGGCACCGTCGCCGGTTCCGGTCAGGGCCCTATCGTGCAGCTGTGCGTTGCTACCGCGCTTGCCATTGTCATAGGCATTGCTTTGCAGCAAGCCGCCAGCGACGAGGCCACTGTAGGCAGCTTTGTCTCTTTCATTACGGCGATGATGATGCTCCTGGCCCCGCTCAAGCGCCTGACGGATATCAATGCGCCTATCCAGCGCGGTCTTGCGTCGGCCGAAAGCGTATTCAGTGTGGTCGATGAAAAACCTGAAGTCGATAATGGCACCGAAGAGTTGGGCCGCAGCCAAGGCCTGGTCGAGTTTGATGCGGTCAGCTTTACCTATCCGGGTGCCGAACGGGCCGCGCTCGAAGAAGTCAGCCTGACCATACGTCCCGGCGAAAGCGTGGCGCTGGTGGGGCAGTCAGGTAGTGGCAAGAGCACCATCGCCAGCCTGTTACCGCGCTTCTATCACGTCGGTAGCGGCGTGATAAAAATCGACGGCCATGCGCTGGAAAACATCAAGCTGGAAAACCTGCGCCAGAACATCGCGCTGGTCAGCCAGGATGTGGTGCTGTTCAACGATACGATTGCCGCCAATATTGCCTATGGCCTGAACAAGGAAGTCGGTATCGAAGCCATTCGCGCTGCCGCCAAAGCTGCTCACGCATTGGAGTTTATCGATGCGCAGCCGCAGGGCTTTGACACCATGATAGGTGAGCACGGCGTCAAACTTTCTGGTGGACAACGGCAGCGTATCGCGATTGCTCGTGCGCTGTTGAAAGACGCTCCGATTCTGATTCTGGATGAGGCGACCTCAGCACTGGACACCGAATCCGAACGTCATGTTCAGGCGGCTTTGGATACGCTGATGCAAGGTCGCAGCACGCTGGTCATCGCGCATCGCCTATCCACGATCGAACGTGCCACCCGCATTCTGGTACTCGGTCATGGCCGTATTCTCGAAAGTGGTACGCATGCCGAACTCATCGCCAAAGCCGGCGCTTACAACAACCTCTATCGTCTGCAACACAGCGGCGCCGAATAAGCCTCGCTCAAGCGCCGGCTGATCTTTCCTTCAGGAATGTTTCAGCCGCGGCGATCACCCGCGCGACCGGCAGCGTTTCGAGGCAGGCGCTGGCACTGTCAGTATGGCGATCACAGCCCTCCAGCATGCAAGGCACGCAATCGCCGACGCCTTGAATCAAAAACACATTGCCATGCCGTGCGCTGCCAACCCGATTCCATAAGGATGGCGCATCGCCGAGTGGCCACTGCGCCGGCCAGGGTCCCCATTTGACAGGGTTCGATGGCCCAAACAGGGCTATCGTCGGCACGCCTGTTGCAGCAGCCATATGCGTCATCACCGTATCCGGGCCCACATACAGAACTGCACGCTTGAGCAGATCAGCGCTCTCGGCTAGCGACAATTGTCCGGCCAGATTGAGGCAATGGGTCGGCAACTGCTGAGCAATAGCATTCACATATGCCAGCTCGTCCTTGTCACCGCTACCGCTGAATACGATATCCAGACCCTGACTGTCCAGCCATTTGGCCAACTCAACCCAG
>DATJIB010000221.1:0-15758 GCA_035493575.1 Rhodocyclaceae bacterium
CGCAAGCCATTTTGCGCGTGCGTAACGGCGAACAGATCAAGTATGGATTGGGCGTGAATGCCGAACAGGCCGTGAATGACTCGCTCGGCGTCTTCATGCGCGCCATGAAGGCGGATGGACATACCGAGACTTATGCTTTCGTTGAAGCTGATGCCTCTGTATCTTTCGGTGCCTCACTCAAGGGCACGGCATGGGGACGTGGCCAGGATACAGTCGGCTTCGGTCTTGCCCGCAATATGCTGTCCAAAGACCGGCGCAACTATCTGGCTGCGGGTGGCGTGTCCTTCTTCATCGGAGACGGGGCGTTGAACTATCGGGCCGAAGATGCCGTGGAGATCTATTACAACTGGAATGTGGTCAAGCATCTGTGGCTGACGGCAGACTATCAGCACATTCGCAATCCAGGATACAACGCCGATCGCGGGCCGGTTAATGTAGTCGGCATGCGCATGCATGCCGAGTTTTAAAGACTGGCTTCACGCCTCTTCCAGCACCCGCAGAATCTGGCGCCCATAAGCCTCTAGTTTCTTTTCGCCAACGCCGCTGATCTCGCGCAGAGCATCCATGGTCTTGGGCTGCAGGCGCGCCATCTCTGCCAGTACTGCATCATGGAAGACGACATAAGCAGGCAGATTGTGCTCCTTGGCAATTTCCGCACGCCAAGCCTTGAGCGCAAGGTAGCGTTCGGTCCCAGCATCGTCGAGCGACACCGGTGGCGCCTTGCTCTTGCTTGAGCTGCGGGACTCTTTGCCGCGCTTGGGCAGGTCGCTCGGCTGGCGCAAAAACAATTGCACTTCGCCTTTAAGTACAGCGCGGGCGCTTTCCGTTAGTTCAAGCGTGCTGAACTCACCTTCAGTTTGCAAATGACCCAGCGCAATCAGCTGACGCAAAACGGCGCGCCACTGCACTTCGCTTAAATCAGCGCCAATGCCGAAGGTCGTCAAAGTCGTGTGTCCGTACTGCGTAACTTTTTCAGTCACCTTGCCGCGCAGTACATCCATCAAATGCACCGCGCCGAAACGCTGGCCGCCTTGTTGGTAGAAACGAAACACGCAGCTCAGCGCTTTACGTGCGGCTTCAGTCGCGTCCCAGGTCGCTGGCGGGGTCAAACAATTATCGCAATTCCCGCACGGCTCACTGACTTCACCAAAGTAGTCGAGCAAGCGCACGCGGCGGCAATCATGGGCTTCGGCCAAAGCCAACAAAGAATCGAGCTTGCTACGCTGCCCACGCTTAAACTCTTCAGCGGCAGGACTGTCATCGATCATGCGTCGTTGATTGACCACATCGGCCAAGCCATAGGCCATCCATGCATTCGCGGGCAAACCATCGCGGCCGGCGCGGCCCGTTTCCTGATAATAGCCTTCGATATTCTTGGGCAAATCCAGATGCGCAACAAAGCGAACATCGGGCTTATCTATGCCCATGCCGAATGCAATCGTCGCCACCATGATGATGCCTTCCTCACGCAGAAAGCGATCCTGTGATTTTTGCCGTAAGCGTGAATCGAGGCCGGCGTGATACGGCAAAGCCAGCAAGCCTTGCTCACTTAGCCACGCTGCGGTCTCTTCAACTTTTTTGCGCGACTGGCAATAGACAATGCCCGCGTCACCGACGTGTTCTTCGTTGATGAAATGCAAGAGCTGGTTACGCGCATTGCCCTTCTCGGCAATCAGGTAACGGATATTGGGTCGGTCGAAACTACTGATGAAGACACGGGCATCGTCGAGTTGCAAACGATGAATAATATCCTCGCGGGTCAGGTCATCCGCTGTTGCAGTGAGCGCGATCCGCGGTACACGCGCATAGCGTTCGTGCAGGATGTTCAGCGCCAGATAATTTTCACGGAAGTCATGGCCCCACTGGCTGACGCAGTGCGCTTCATCGATGGCAAACAAGCTGAGCAGGCCACGCTCATACAAGGAATCCAGCTGGGCGAGAAAACGCGGCGTGGTCAGACGTTCCGGCGCGACGTAAAGCAGTACGATTTCACCAGCGAGCAGATCGCGCTCAATCGCCAGGCTTTCATCAAAGCTCAGGGTCGAATTCAAGAATTTAGCCGGCACACCGGCCTCATCGAGGGCACCGACCTGATCGTGCATCAGGGCAATCAGCGGACTCACCACTACCGTCACGCCCATGCCAGCACGCTGGCGAGCAATTGCGGGAATCTGGTAACAGAGGCTCTTGCCACCGCCGGTGGGCATCAGAACCAGGGCATCG
This sequence comes from Rhodocyclaceae bacterium, assembly GCA_035493575.1. Lineage (GTDB taxonomy): Bacteria > Pseudomonadota > Gammaproteobacteria > Burkholderiales > Rhodocyclaceae. The sequence goes on from DATJIB010000221.1 coordinate 2,224, forward strand.
TTGCCTTCGATGACATGTTTGACAATGTCGGCCTGCGCGCCGCGAAACGCCGGGTAGCCAAAGACTTCCTGCAGAATGGGCAGGGCCAGAGAGGGGTTGTTAACAGCCGACATGCGAACGAGCGGTGACGCTTTTACTGAAGGCGCCCATGATGCCATCGAAGCACATGCCAACACCAGCCTCTGTAGAATTGCCGCTGCCACAGGCGCGAAAACCAAAAGTAGGCCGATCAGGGCGGTCAATCTCGGCTAAAACACCGGATTAGGCGGGTAATTAACGGAAAATAAAGGTAAAATCTCGCCCCTTGGTGGCTGATCTCCAGCCACGCCTGTCTGTGGAAGTTTCCAGTGCTCGTCGCATCCAATATCACCATGCAATTCGGGGCCAAGCCCCTGTTTGAAAACGTTTCGATCAAATTCGGCGATGGCAATCGCTATGGTCTGATTGGCGCCAACGGCGCCGGCAAATCAACCTTCATGAAAATTCTGGCCGGGGTTTTGGAACCCTCCTCCGGCAATGTCGTGCTCGACAACCACGAGCGCATGGCATTCCTGCGCCAGGACCAGTTTGGTTACGAAGACCAGCGCGTCATCGACGTTGTCATGATGGGCCACACTGAAATGTGGGCCTGCATGCAGGAGAAGGATGCGATCTACGCCAATCCGGAAGCCACTGAAGATGACTTCATGCGCGCTGCCGAACTCGAGGGCAAGTTTGCTGAATACGATGGTTACACCGCCGAATCACGTGCCGGCGAGTTGTTGCTGGGCGTGGGCATTCCGACCGAACAACACACCGGCCCGATGAGCGAAGTGGCACCAGGCTGGAAGCTGCGCGTGCTGCTGTGTCAGGCGCTGTTCGCCAATCCGGAAATTCTGCTGCTCGACGAGCCGACCAATAACCTCGACATCAACACGATTCGCTGGCTGGAAGATGTGATCAACCAGCGCGAGTCGACCATGATCATCATCTCCCATGATCGTCACTTCCTGAACCAAGTATGTACGCACATGGCCGACTTGGATTACGGCCGCATCCAGGTTTATCCAGGCACGTACGACGACTACATGGAAGCATCGACGCAAGCACGCGAGCGTTTAACTTCGGCCAACACCAAGGCCAAGGAACGCGTTGCCGAACTGCAGGATTTCGTGCGCCGCTTCTCCGCCAACAAGTCGAAAGCCCGCCAGGCTACCTCGCGCGCCAAGCTGATTGAAAAGATCAAGGTCGAAGATATCAAGCCATCTTCACGCCAGTATCCATGGATACGTTTTGAATACGACGACAAGGACAAACTGCATCGCCTGGCTGTAGAGCTCGACAACGTCAGCTTCGCCTATCCGGATGCAGAGCCACTCTACAAGGGCATTTCGCTGGCGATTGAGGCTGGCGAGAAAGTCGCCATCATCGGAGAAAACGGCGTCGGTAAAACCACACTGCTACGCCTTTTGGCTGGCGCCAATCTGGGCGGTCTGACCCCGACCTACGGTACGGTGAAGTGGGCCGAAAAAGCCAAGCCCGGTTACTTTGGCCAGGATCACACGACTGACTTTGCCGAAGACACCAGCCTGACCGAGTGGATTGTGCAGTGGGTGCGCGAAGGTGGCTACGAAGGCGGCGACGTGGAAACCCTGATCCGCGGCACGCTGGGACGATTGCTCTTCTCCGGCGATGAAGTGAAGAAGTCGGTCAAGGTGATTTCCGGCGGCGAACAAGGGCGTATGTTGTTCGGCAAGCAAATGCTGCTGCGTCGCAATGTCTTGCTGATGGACGAGCCGACCAATCACTTGGATATGGAATCGATTGAGTCGCTCAACACCGCGCTCGATATGTATCCAGGCACACTGGTATTCGTCTCGCACGACCGCTTGTTTGTGTCGTCCCTGGCGACCCGTATTATTGAAGTCAAAGCCGGTGGTCAGATTGTTGACTACCGCGGCAACTATGAGGAATACCTGGCCAGCCAGGGTATTGAGTAAACATCATGCGAAATCGCGCGCTGCTTGGCTTAGGCCTGACTTTAAATATTTTCAGTCTGCCAAGCCAGGCGGCCAACGATTTGAATGAATGCATAGGTATTGCCGCTGATCCAGTGCGGCTGGCCTGCTACGACAAATTGGCCAAGGCCGCCCTGCCTGAAAAGGCCGTCGTCATACTCGACTCCTCACCTTCTGCTCCGGCCATGTTGCCGGTGGTCGTGCCGATTACACCGCCACCTTCACCTGTATCGGCATTGTCGGAACGCTGGGAACTGGAACCGCAAAGCCAGGCTGGTGTGTTTCAGATTCGGGCGCATAACCCGACTTACATCATGCCGCTGTTCGTAACCAGCAATGTGAATCGCATGCCGACTAGTCCGGCCACCGGACGGAGTGCGACGCAGGACGGCAAACAGAAAGCTAGTGAGCTTAAGTTCCAGATCAGCTTCAAGACCAAGCTGATGGAAAACCTGTTCGACGGACGCAGTGATCTGTGGTTCGGCTACACCCAGCAATCCTATTTGCAGATGTATAACGCCGAGACCTCGCGCGACTTCCGTGAGACCAATTACGAACCCGAGCTGATTCTGACCACCAAGACCGACTACAACCTGCTCGGTTGGCGCGGTCGCTTCGTTAATCTGGGTTGGCTACATCAATCCAATGGTCGTGACGAGCCACTGTCACGCAGCTGGAATCGCGTCTATGCGCAAGCGGGTCTGGAACGTGGCGATTGGGCCTTGCTGGTCAAGCCATGGTGGCGTGTGCCAGAAGGCGGCAATGACGACAATCCGGACATCAAGAAATACATGGGCCAAGGCGATGTCACGGTAATGTGGAAGCGCGACGGCCATGTAGTGTCAGTGCTCGGCCGTAAAAGCTTCAGTAATGACGGCAAGGGCGCGATCCAGGCCGATTGGGCCTTCCCGCTGGTGCGTCACCTGAAAGGCTATATGCAAGTCTTCAGCGGCTACGGCGAAAGTCTGATCGACTACAACTTCAAGCAAACCACATTCGGTATCGGCGTTGCATTGACCGATGGTCTGTAGCGCTTATTTCTTTTTAGAAGCGCGCTTGGCTTCGGCCGCCTCTTGCTTGGCGCGATACTCTGCTGCCTTGGCCTCATTCTCAGCGTCCTTGCGCGCGTTCTCCGCGGCTAGCTGAGCAGCGTGCTGAGCGGCATCGTATCTTTTGACTTCCCGCTCCAGACCTCGTGATTCACGTTCGAGTTTTTGAATCTCGATGATTTCCCGGCGATTCACTTGGCGTGCATCTTCCAGGCAGGAGCTGACCAGAAACTTTTTCCAGCATTCAATCTTGGCATCACTGTAGATGCGTTCAGCCGTGGCCCGACGTTGCGCCACCTCGGTATTGAGTGCGGTCACGCGCTCTGCATATTGGCTACGCGCCTCAGCAGTCTGAATCGGTGCGATTTCGCTTGAGCTTGTCGCTGAAGTTGCCGCTTTGGCCTCAGGCGCTGCAGTTTCAGGCTCGGCAGCAAACGCGGACGCGCAAGCAATACAAAAAGACAGTAGAAAAATGCGGGGCAGCACGATAGCTTCCTTAAAATAGCGGTCTATATACATTTCACCACAGTTTGTCGCTGACGGTCATGCTCTGACAGGTCAGGATGAAGCAGGTTTGTAACAAAATAATGATTCTCCTACGTAATCTCAGCTTTGCCCGCAACGGCCAGACCCTGGTCGATAACGCCAGCCTGCAACTACATCCGGGCTGGAAGATCGGCCTGATCGGCGCGAACGGCTGTGGCAAATCATCTTTCATGGCGCTGCTGCGCAATGAGTTGCATGCTGAAAGCGGTGACCTGGATATTCCGGCCACCTGGTCTGTTGCCCACGTGGCGCAAGAAACCCCGGCCCTGCCAGATGCGGCCCTTGAGTTTGCGCTGGACGGCGATATTGAACTGCGCCAGATCGAGCGCGACCTCCTCACCGCAGAAACCGCGCATGCTGGCGAACGCATTGCCGAGTTGCATACCCGCCTCGCCGACATCGGCGGTTATGCAGCCAAGGCACGCGCCGCTGCGCTTCTGCATGGCCTCGGCTTTAGTGATGCCGATTTCGCGCGGCCAGTGGCCGAGTTTTCCGGCGGCTGGCGAGTACGCCTGAATCTGGCGCGCGCCCTGATGTGCCGCTCCGATCTATTGCTGCTGGATGAGCCCACCAATCACCTTGATCTGGATGCGGTGCTATGGCTGGAAGGTTGGCTCAAGAGCTATCAGGGCACGCTGATGCTGATTTCCCATGACCGCGATTTTCTCGATAGCGTGACGGATCACACCCTGCATTTGGGTGATCGCCAACTGCGTTTGTATTCGGGTGGCTACTCACAATTCGAACGTCAGCGCGCCGCACAACTGGCGAATCAACAAGCCATGTTCGAAAAGCAGCAACGCGACAAGGCTCACCTTGAAAGCTATATCGAGCGTTTCCGCGCCAAAGCCACCAAGGCAAGGCAAGCCCAGAGCCGCATCAAGGCTTTGGCGCGCATGGAAGAAATCAGCGCTGCCCACGTCGATACCCCCTTCAGCTTCAGCTTCAGCGAACTGGGCAATGCACCCGATCCTTTGCTGAGTATTGAAGAAGCCCGGCTTGGCTATGGCAGCACGACGATTCTGCAGCACGTCATGCTGACGCTAAGACCCGGTGAGCGCATCGCTTTTCTCGGACGCAACGGCGCCGGCAAATCAACCTTGATCAAACTACTGGCCGGTGAGCTGGCGCCATTGAGTGGCCGTCGTATTGAAGGCAAGGGGTTATCGATAGGCTATTTCGCGCAGCATCAACTAGAGCTGCTGCGTCCTGATGAATCGCCACTGCAACACATTACGCGTCAGGATCCGGCTGCCCGCGAACAGGAACTGCGCGACTATCTGGGAGGCTTTGATTTTCGCGGCCCTATGGTCGATGCGCCATGCGGGCGTTTTTCCGGCGGCGAAAAAGCGCGACTGGTGCTGGCGCTGCTGATTCGCGCCAAACCGAATTTGCTCTTGCTGGATGAGCCGACCAACCACCTTGATCTGGAAATGCGTGAGGCCTTGAATCTGGCGCTGCAGGAATACGAAGGCGGTGTCGTTCTCGTCTCGCACGATAGGCATCTGCTGCGTACCACGGCCGATGCCTTGTATCTGGTCGCTGATGGCAAGGTACAACCTTTTGATGGCGATCTTGATGACTACGCCAATTGGCTGGCGGAGCAACGTGCAGCGATGGCAACGCCAGATCAGAACAAGGTCGAACGCAAAGAGGCGCGCAAACTCGCAGCGGCGGATCGCCAGGCCTTGCTGGCTCAACGCCGTCCCCTGCTCAAGGAAAGTGAAAAGCTGGAGCAACAAATTGCGCGCTGGCAGGTCCAACGTAGCGAACTCGAAGCCCAACTGATAGACCCTGAGCTATACACTACGGCAGATAGCAGTCTGATCCAAAAACTGAATCAGGATCAGGCTGCGGTCGCTGAAAAAATCGAAACCGCAGAGTTGCGCTGGCTGGAAATCCAGGAGCAACTCGAAGCCCTACCCATGCCAGACTAAGGAGTTGTCATCGTGATTGTTATCTTCAAGTCCAAAGCTGCAGGCGATGTCATCATGTTCGGCGATGCCGCTCATGCACTCATGAAAATAATGGGCAAAAGTCCGGATGCCAAAGGCATCATCACGCCCGAGCAATTGCCTAGCGCGATTGCCGCGCTCAAGACCGCGATTGATGGCGACAAAAGCAGCACTGCAAAGGTGGATGAGGAGATAGAAAATGCCAAGCCGGCGATGGAGAAAAGCGTGAGCTTGGCTCAACGCGCCATCCCTTTGCTGGAACTCCTGGAGTGGTCGGACAAGAAAAAGGTGCCGGTGACCTGGGGAACTTAAAAGCCTCGACTCGTCCCTGCGGGACCGCTCCTAGACTGAAGCTATATTAAGCTCGGGGCTGCTGAGCGTCGCGATCAATTGCAACGCCGTATGCCTAGAAGAACTCGATATCGCTGCCGCCGTGATCCTTGCGGTTGGCAATGAATTGCTGAATGGCGTCTTCCACCGACATACCGCCCAGTACCGCCTCGAACATCAGCACTTCTTCAGGCGTGGAATAACGCGCACGAATCGCGTGCTGCAAATTCTTCCATTCGTCCGGGTTGAACAGGCGACCACGATCAGCAACCAGATCGGAAAGCTTGCTCAAGCCATGGCAGACATGATCAAGACGTTGGCTCAGCTTGTCGTAAAACTGAAAAGCCACGATGGAGCGTTGCATCACCTCGCCGACTTCGCCAGTCGAACCCAGCAGCTCCTGTTTGAGGGCGGCGTTCTCGGGGCTGTCAGGCAAGGCATCAAGCGCCTTACTGATACGACCAAGCAAAGATGCGAGCGACGTAAAGCCTTCGGTCAGGACATTCACCGAGGTATTGCTCTCGTGCACGGCGGCATCGATCTGGCCTGCCGCCAGTTCGAGCATCAATACGGTTTCACGCACCTGGCTCCAATCCAGATCCGGTGCATGAACCCGAGTACCACGCGTGTTTTTTTCTTCTGCCATGGTTCCTCCCTCCCCCTAACAACTATTTTGCTACAAAATCGGCGCCAACCAACGCTCCGCTTCAGAAATCGACATGCCGGTCCGGGCCGCCCAGTCTTCGAGCTGGTCATGGCCAATCTTGGTTACAGCGAAATAATGCGCTTCCGGATGCGCCAGATAGAAACCGGATACGGCAGCCGCCGGAATCATGGCGTATGACTCGGTCAGCTGCATACCGATGTTTTTCTCGGCTTGCAGCACGCTGAACAAAGTGCCCTTGGCAGTGTGGTCAGGGCAGGCCGGATAACCCGGCGCCGGACGTATGCCCTTGTACTCTTCGTTAACCAAGGCTTCGTTGCTCAGCGACTCGTCTGCAGCATAGCCCCAATATTCCTTGCGCACGCGTTCATGCAGCCACTCGGCGCAGGCTTCAGCAAAGCGGTCGGCAATCGCCTTGAGCATGATGGAGCGATAGTCGTCATGCGCGGCTTCAAATTCGGCCAGCTTCTTTTCTATACCCATGCCGGCGGCCACGGCAAACATGCCGGCCCAATCCGGCGTACCCACAGGCGCAACGAAGTCGGACAGACACTCGTGCGGCTTGCCGGGCGGGCGCTCATGCTGCTGGCGCAGGCCATGCCAGCTACCTAGCAAGGTCTTGCGCTGCTCGTCGACATAGAACTCAACGTCGTCGCCGTGGCGATTGGCCGGATAGAGACCAAATACCGCATTGGCCGAAATCCACTTTTCGGCAATGACTTGCTCAAGCATGACCTTGGCATCTGCGAACACGGCACGCGCTGTCTCACCGACAACTTCATCGTCGAGAATCTTGGGATAGGAGCCGGCCAAATCCCAGGTCTGGAAGAACGGCGCCCAGTCGATGTACTCGGCCAGCGTCGCTAGATCAACGTCCTTGAATACATGCAGGCCAGGCTGCTTGGGCTGCACTGGCGCGTAGTCGAGCTTGATCATATTGGCGCGCGCGTCTGCCAGCTTGACCAGGGTCACGCCCTTCTTGTTGGCATGCTGGGCGCGCACCTTGTCGTAGTCGGCAGCGACCTCGGCCTTGTAATCCGCGGCTTGGTCGATGGACAAGAGCTTGGTGACCACACCCACCGCACGTGAAGCATCCGGCACGTAGATCACCGGCTGCTGGTAATGCGGCGCAATCTTGATAGCCGTGTGCGCACGACTGGTGGTGGCGCCACCAATCAGGAGCGGAATCGTAAAGCCCTGACGCTGCATTTCGCCAGCAACATGACTCATCTCTTCCAGCGAAGGCGTGATCAGACCCGACAGGCCAATCACGTCGGCATTGTGCTCTCGCGCCGCATTCAGAATCTTGTCGGTCGGCACCATCACGCCGAGATCGACAATCTCGTAGCCATTGCAACTCAGCACCACGCCGACAATATTCTTGCCGATGTCATGCACGTCGCCCTTGACCGTGGCCATGATGACCTTGCCCTTGGTGGTGGCACCGGTACGGGCTTTTTCGGCTTCGATGTACGGTAGCAAATGCGCGACCGCCTGTTTCATCACACGCGCCGATTTCACCACCTGCGGCAGGAACATTTTGCCGGCGCCGAACAGATCGCCAACCGTGTTCATGCCGGCCATCAAAGGGCCTTCGATCACGGCCAGCGGCGGCTTGCCGGCAGCTTCGAAAGCAGCACGGCACTCTTCGGTATCTTCAACCACGAATTCGGTGATGCCGCGTACCAGAGCGTGCGACAGACGTGCGTCCACATCCTGCTCGCGCCAGGACAAATCAACCACCTGCTCCTTGGCGCTGCCCTTGACGGTTTGCGCCAACTCAACCAGCGCATCACCGGCATCCGGCGACAAGTTCAGCACAACGGCCTCAACCTTGTCACGCAACTCCTTCGGCACTTCGTCATACACGCCGAGCTGGCCGGCATTGACGATGCCCATGGTCATGCCCGCTTGAATGGCGTGATACAGGAACACGGTGTGGATCGCTTCACGCACCGGATCATTGCCGCGGAAGGAGAAGGACACGTTCGAAACACCGCCGGAAATCTGCGCATAAGGCAGGTTCTCGCGGATCCAGCGCGTCGCGTTGATGAAGTCGACGGCGTAGTTGTTGTGTTCTTCGATACCCGTCGCAATGGCGAAGATATTCGGATCGAAGATGATGTCTTGCGGCGGGAAGCCTATGCTTACCAGTAGATCGTAAGCGCGCTTGCAAATCTCGGTCTTGCGCGCATAGGTGTCGGCCTGACCGGTTTCATCGAAGGCCATCACAATCGCCGCGGCACCGTAGCGCTGAATCAGCTTGGCCTGCGTGATGAATTTTTCTTCGCCTTCTTTCAGCGAAATCGAGTTAACGATGCCCTTGCCTTGCAAGCACTTGAGGCCGGCTTCGAGTACTTCCCATTTGGAAGAGTCGAGCATGACCGGCACGCGCGCGATATCCGGCTCGGACGAAATCAGATTGACGAAGCGCACCATGGCGGCTTGCGAATCCAGCATCGCCTCGTCCATATTGATGTCAATGACCTGTGCGCCACCATCCACTTGATTGCGGGCCACGGCCACGGCTTCTTCATATTGGCCATTCAGAATCAGGCGCGCAAAGGCCTTGGAACCGGTAACGTTGGTACGCTCACCCACGTTCACAAACAAGGACTCGGGGCCGACGTTGAATGGCTCCAGGCCAGACAAGCGCAGCTTGGGTTCCGGTGTGGCCTGCACGCGCGGTGCACATTGCGCCAGGGTGTCGGCAATCGCCTTGATATGGGCAGGCGAAGTACCGCAGCAACCGCCAGCGATATTGATGATGCCCATATCACCCCAACGGCGAATCTCGGTGGCCAGTGCTTCTGGCGTTTCGTCGTAGCCGGTTGGTGAAAGCGGATTCGGTAAGCCAGCATTCGGGTGAGCCGACACAAAGCAATCGCAGACGCGCGACAACTCTTCGACGTACTGACGCAGCTCTTCGGCACCGAGAGCGCAGTTCAAACCAAAACTCAGCGGCTTGGAATGGCTAAGCGAATTCCAGAAGGCTTCGGCAGTCTGGCCCGACAAGGTACGGCCCGAGGCATCGGTAATCGTGCCCGAGATCATGATCGGCCAACGACGACCGGCTTCGTCAAAATACTTCTCGACCGCAAACAAGGCGGCCTTGGCATTCAAGGTGTCGAAAACGGTTTCGACCAGAATCAGATCGGCGCCACCTTCAACCAGGCCACGTGTGGCCTCGATATAGTTATCAACCAGCTCATCAAAATTGGTATTGCGATATCCCGGATCATTCACATCCGGCGAGATAGAGGCCGTGCGCGAGGTGGGACCGAGCACGCCGGCGACAAAACGTGGCTTGTCCGGTGTTGAGTATTCATCACAGACTTCACGCGCCAAGCGCGCGCCCGCAAAATTGAGCTCATAGATCAAGTCTTCCAGATCGTAGTCGGCCTGCGACACACGCGTGGAGTTGAAGGTATTGGTCTCGAGGATGTCCGCGCCCGCAGCCAGATATTCAGCGTGGATGCCGCGTATGACTTCCGGCTTGGTAATCAGCAGTAGATCGTTATTACCCTTGAGGTCGCTAGGGTGATCGGCAAAACGAGCCCCCCGATAGTCGGCTTCGGTCAGCTTGTGTTGCTGAATCATTGTGCCCATTGCTCCATCCAGAATCAGGATGCGGCGTTTCAAAAGGGCGCGGAGTTCTTCGGTACGATCAGGCTGCATGGAAACTCGGGGAACGAGGCAAATTTACGGAACCCGCTATTCTATCAAATTGGCGCGCAAAACCTTGATGGAGCGGGAGTTTCCGCCCGATTATCGATGCTTGCAGGCTTTCGTCCCTGCTTATACTCCTTCGACCTATTCAAGCTGCCTGAATCCCGGGCTCAAACAAGCCGCAATGACTCCTCCCTGGCTCAAAGCCCTGCTGACCCGCCGCATGCTGATCTGCGTGCTGACCGGCTTCGCCTCCGGTCTACCTTTGTACCTGCTGCTCAATCTGGTGCCGGCGTGGCTGCGCACCGAAGGCATCAACCTCAAGACCATAGGCCTGTTTGCCCTGATCCAGTTTCCCTATACCTGGAAATTTCTGTGGGCGCCTTTACTGGATCGATATGCCCTGCTGTCCCTAGGGCGCCGCCGTAGCTGGATGTTGGTGACCCAACTCGGGCTGATAGTTTTGATCGCGCTGCTCGGACGACTGTCGCCACAGGGCTTGATCGCCCCCACGGACATGGCAAGCGCGCTGGCCTTGCTCATGCATCCGGTTTCGCTGGCGGTGACTTGCGTAGCCTTGCTTTCCGCCACTCAGGATATTGCCCTGGATGCTTTTCGCCGCGAGCTGCTCACCGATACCGAGCTGGGTTTGGGCAACTCGGTACACGTTAATGCTTACCGCATCGCCGGCCTGGTGCCAGGCTCCTTGTCCTTGATCCTGGCCGATCAGATGCCATGGAATTGGGTATTTGCCATCACCGCTTTATTCATGCTGCCCGGCGTGATCATGTCGCTGCGGGTGAGCGAGCCTGCCATAGCCGGCAACGCCCCCAAAACCTTGCGCGCGGCTGTAGTGGAGCCATTTAACGAGTTCGTGCACCGTGCCGGCTACCGTTCGGCCTTGCTAATTTTGGCCTTTATTTTTCTCTACAAGCTCGGCGATTCGATGTGCACGGCCTTGGCGACTCCCTTCTATCTGGATATGGGCTATGCCAAATCGCAGATCGGCGTGGTCGCCAAAAATGCCGGGCTGTGGCCCGCCGTCATCGGCGGTCTGCTCGGTGGTTTGTGGATGGTCAAGATTGGCATCAACCGCGCACTATGGCTATTCGGTGTGGTGCAATTACTCTCGATTTTTGGTTTTGCTTGGCTCGCCTGGCTTGGCCCGCAAACTACTATTGGCGCCAGCCAATTGGCCGCCCTGGCGGTGGTGATCGGTTTTGAGGCTTTGGGAGTGGGTTTGGGCGCCGCCGCTTTCGTGGCTTATATCGCGAAAAACACGCACCCTTTGTACACGGCCACGCAATTTGCACTGTTCACCAGCCTGGCTGCGGTACCGCGTACCGTGGTCAATGCCAGCACCGGCTGGCTGGTTGAACGCCTGGGCTGGGTCGACTTCTTCCTGCTCTGCGCCCTGCTGGGCATCCCCGGCATGCTGCTCTTGCTCAAGGTTGCACCGTGGAATGAAAGTTTGCCTTCCTCCCAGGCCCCTACCCAAGGCAGGGGGTGACGGTTGTTCGCCTTATGGGCTCCCCGTTGTTGAGCTGATGACTTCCTTTAATCGCAGCAAAAATAAATTTTTCATTTTTGGTTCAACCTTTTTCCCAGCGAGTCGTTAGAGTAACTGTGCAGTATCACTTTTCAGTGAAAGGGGAAACATCATGGACTACTCTCTCGACGCCATTGCCCGTTTGCGGCTGGAAGCTGAATTCGGCGAACACGCCAATGAGGTCATGCATGCCGGCGGTTATCCGCAGCAGGCGTTGCAACTGCGCCTGGAAGTTGCGCAGAGCACCCAAGCCCCTCAAGCACGCTACGCCTTCCGCCCTGAATACAATGATCCGGAAGCCTATCTGCAGGCCGTCTATAACTGCCAGCAGTAAGCACTGATGTTTGCCCGGTGGGCGGAGCGTTTTTCTGCGCTCACGCCGCCAGGGGCAGACTCTTTAGGCACTCAGCCCAGCGCCAAGAACGAATAACGCAGATTGGCAAGCAAGCCAAGTAGCAGCTGCAACACAATACACAAGACAAACGGCGACAGATCCACGCCACCGAGCGGCGGAATGATGCGCTGAAATGGTCTGAGAAAAGGTTGGGCCAGCGCATTCAGCATCGGCGCCAGCGGCGCATAGGGGTTCACCCAGGACATGATCGCGGTGACGATTACAATGCCAAACACCAGATACAGCAAGGTGCGCACGGTTTCGATCAGCGCCACCAATGCCACCGTGCCTATCGCGGCTGGTGTGACAAGGTCACTCAAACCCGTCAAACCAAGCACCAGAGCGTAGTACGTCCCTTGCGCCAGCCAGGCCAGGAACAGGCTGGGGATATCAAAACCCCATAAGCCGGGAATCAGCTTGCGCGCGGGCACGACGGCCCAGTCACTGGCAGCCATGACAAACTGACCGAGCGGGTTGCGAAATGACACCCGCGCCCATTGCATCAGAAAGCGCAGCAGAAAAATCCCGGACAAAACGTCAGCAATCGATTGCAGGACGAATAGCAGGCCTTGCATTAGCATGGGTAGTTCCTCAGTCTTGGCCGAGCTGGATGCCTAATTCGCGGCCCCGCGCCGCAGCAGCCTGCGCAGCACGGCCAATGGCAGCGCGTACGGTGTCGTGATCAAGAGAACGCAACGCCGCTTCGGTGGTACCGCCCTTGGAAGTGACGCGTTCGCGCAAGACACCCGGTGCTTCGTTGCTATGCGCGGCTAAGCGCGCTGCACCCAAGGTGGTTTCGATTGCCAGCTTGCGCGCCGCAATGACATCAAAGCCCAGCTCCAGTGCGGCCGCTTCCAGTGCTTCAATAAAGTAGAACACATAGGCCGGGCCGCTGCCGGAAATCGCGGTGACGTCATCGACTTGTGCTTCCTGATCGACCCAGATCGTTGAGCCAACTGCGCCAAGAATCTTATCAGCCAGTTCGCGCTGCTCGGCATCCACCTCCGGTGCGGCGTACAAACCGGTAATCCCGGCGCCGATCAAAGCCGGCGTATTGGGCATGGTACGAACGATGCACGGATAATTGCCTAGCCAGCGCGCAATGTCGGTGACTCGCAAACCAGCGGCAATGCTGATCACCAGCTGCGCACCCAGCTTGCCCACAAAAGGCGCCACGGCTTCGCGCATTTGTTGTGGTTTGACCGCCAATACCAGCGTTTCACAGTTGAGTGCGGCAGCATCAACCTGGTCAGTGCAACGCACGCCAAACTGATCGGTCAGCCTTTCACGCGCCTCGGCATTCAGCTCTATGACCTGTATGCCCGCAGCTGAATAGCCTTTTTCGCGCAGGCCGCCTATCAATGCGGCCGCCATATTGCCGC
>DATJIB010000222.1:0-10362 GCA_035493575.1 Rhodocyclaceae bacterium
CGCAGGCTTTACCTTAGTCGCCTTAGGCTCTGGCTGCTCGCTCTGACTGTGATTTGAATAGGTATCCCAGGTCGGGAAGTAATCATCCGCCTGATTACCCCAAGTGCTCCAACCCGGCCGCGAACCACGCGCAAACATTTCCAGGAAGGGGCCGGGCGAACAGGCTTCGACAATGCCGTAGAACTCATCCGGCTTGCGCGAATGTTCACGCTTCATGGTCTTGAGAATATTCACCTGGCTACGGCCCGGCGCCAGGGTACGTGCATTCTTGCCACGTACGCCGAACAAAATGATCTCGGTAGTGTTGCGGAAATAAAAACCGACACCACGCCCATCCGGCTCGCCGTCCTTGCGCACCTTGTGCCAGATGAAATTGCTCTTGTAATTAAAACCCCAGGCCTTCATCACCTCAAGGCCCTCAGGCAAGAGTGCATTCGGCACCCACAGATAGAGATGCGCTGTATCGGCCGCAATGTCATGTACAGGCAATGCCTTGATATCGTCCAGCGTCATGGTCCCATAGCGATTCAGGCGCTTGTGTTCAGGCGCGACCTTGCCGGTACGGTTCTGGAATTGCCACGGTGGATCGGCAAGAATGCAGGCGAATCTTTGGTCGCCAACACGGGCGAGCAGGTCTTGGGTAGCGGATAGCATCAGATCAGAGTGGGCGCTTCTTGCCAGTCGGTTATAAGTTTTGAAGTAATACCAAGCACGAGAATCGGGCAACCGCCGCCACGTCCGGCATCCAGCCGCGGCAATAGCTTTCCCATCCAGGTGGTCGACGCGCCATATTTGTTTTTGACATCCAGCATCTCAAACACGCGATTGAGATCGGCACTACGCGTCAGCAACACGCCAGCCGAGATTTTCCCATACTCATGGAAAGTACGGAACGCAAATAGATCACGATCAAAGGTCTGATCCTTGGAGTTCCACTCAAGATCAAAAGCCACCCGGCCTTTGAGGTAATCGATCTTGTGTGTATCCGAACGCACCGGATCGCCGTCCAGGACCATTTCGGCGTGCAACTTGCCCTCATGCCAGCCTTGCGGGCGCAGGATGCCGGAAACAATTTTGGGAATATTTGACTCATTACCGCCGGAAGCGGTGATATCCGCAGTGGTCAGGCGAAAAACGCGCAGCGCCGCCAACAGTTCATCAAACTCGGCTTTGAATTCATTGGCCAGAATCGCAGCAGCGTGCTTGTAGTCGTAGATTTCGTAGACCGCAGCAATATCTGCGGGGATGTAGTCTGGCCAAGGCATGGCGCAAGATTACCACGCCCCTTAGGCTTATAAACGCTTAAGCGCGTAAGCTGGCTTCGCCGGGAATCCCGCGTCCGTGAGTCCCGAATAGATGCTCTGCGGCTTCCGGGCGGCCAAACAAATAACCCTGCATCAGATCACAGCCCATGGTGGCCAGCATATTGCGCTGAACCAGGGTTTCGACCCCTTCCGCCACGACCTGCATACCCAGCTTGTGACACATCACGATGATGGCCTCGACCAGATTGCGGTCATTGTTATCTTCAGTCAGATCGGCAATGAAAGAGCGATCAATTTTTACGTAATCAATCGGAAAGCGTTTCAGGTAACTCAGTGAAGAATAGCCAGTGCCAAAATCATCGACAGCGATGCTCACGCCCGCATCGCGATAACGCTTCAGTTGTTCAGAGATTTGAGGGCGTTGATCGAGCAGCACGCTTTCGGTAATTTCGATAGTGACACGTTGTGGGTTGATGCCATGATCACGAATCATGGCCAGCCATTCATTGCTGGCATCGGCGTGGCTGCCAAACTGGCGTGGCGATTTATTCACGCTGACACACATGCCCGGATGCCCGTTGGCATCCCAATACACCATTTGCTGCAGCGCTGTTGCCAAGGCCCAATCGCCAAGCTTTTTAATCAGGCCCAGTTCTTCGGCCAAGCCAATGAACTGCATAGGTGGAACCATGCCACGCAAAGGGTGCCGCCAGCGCATCAGGGCTTCAAACTTTGATGTGCGGGAGCCTAGCGCTGCATCAACGATAGGCTGATAGTGCAACTCGAACTGACTGTGCCGAACTGCTGCGAGCAGGTCCTGATGCAAACGCATGCGACCCTCTGCCGCTTCCTGCATATCGCTGGTGAAGTAGCAGTAACGCCCACGCCCTTCCTGTTTGGCGCGGTACATGGCCTGGTCGGCATTCTTGAGCAGGATGTCTTCAGCGGCCGCATCGTGCGGATAGAGCGTGATGCCGATGCTGGCACCGCCAAGCACATGCTCGCCCTGCAAAACAAATGGTTCGTTCAAGGCAGTCAGAATCTTGGGCACCAGTTGATCTACGTCATGCACATTATTGATCCCGGTCAGCAGCACCGTGAACTCGTCACCGCCCAAACGCGCCACGGTGTCTGTCGCACGCACGGAACTCAACAAACGCTCTGCTGTTTGCTGCAACAAAAGGTCACCCATATAGTGTCCGAATGTATCGTTAACGTCCTTGAAGCGATCCAGGTCGATGAACAGCAAAGCGAATCCGATATCGGTACGGCGCGAGCGCAATATCTCCTGAGTCATGCGGTCCAGAAACAGGCGCCGATTCGGCAGACAGGTCAGCGGGTCAAAGTTGGCATAGCGGCTAATGGTCTCTTCAAACTGCTTTCGCTCACTGATATCCGAGAGCATGCAGACATAGCGCTCGATACGGCCGTGCGTCCCGGAAATCGCATTGATATCGGCCAGGAAAGTGATCAGCTCTCCGCTCTTGCGTCTGTCCATCACTTCGCCCGACCAATGCCCATCCTGTTGCAGGCGTTGCCACATTTCGCGATAAAAGCCTTCGTCGTGAACAGCGGCAGTGAGCAGCGATGGCTTGTTGCCGATGACCTCTTCTTCGGAGTATCCAAGCAGGCTGCAGAAAGACGGATTGACACTGACCACGCTCAGGGCTGCATTGGTAATGATGATGGCCTGGCCAGCGGCACGAAACACCATCGCAGCAAGCTTCTGCTCACGATGAATACGATGCCGTTCGATTGCCAATGCAGCGAGCTCAGTGGCGTGTTGTATGCATAGCGTCAGCAGTTCGCCAATCGCTACTTCGGGTACACGCACGGCCAGACTACCTAAAGTATGACCACCGCTGGTAGCAATGGCGTACAAACGCGCACCACCCTGTTGCGCATCGGTCAAAGCCATTTCGCCGCCACTCCAGCGCAAGCTGGTTTCACCTTCGGCGGCAATGCCGTCGTCAAACTCGCCCTGCTTTTCTATCGAAAACAGATAGCCATTGCAGCCGGCCTCCTGCAACAGAAAATTACCGATGGCATCCAGGGTTTCCCGCAAGGGGCAATCTTCGGCGATGCGTACCAGGATTTCACGACGTAGTTGCTCAATCCGCATGGCCATGCGCAATTGCGCGGCTTGTCGATCGCGCTCAATGGCATAGCGTATCGCCCGCATCAAATTCGCAGCGGTGAGTTCTCGCTTATTCAGGTAATCCTGAGCGCCGCGCTCAATCAGGCTCAGCGAAAATTCTGGGTCATCGCGGCCAGTCAAGACAACGATCGGTATGCCTTGCGTATTGCTACGCAACTCAATCACCGTATCCATGCCCTCAGCATCGGGCAAGGACAAGTCGCACAGAACAATGTCGTAGGAATTTTCGCTTAAGGCCTGCATGGCATCGGCCATGCAGATCACGTGTGTCACATCTGGCGGGCTGTTGGCCCAGGCTTCATGCAGGAAAATTTCGACGAGCGCAGCATCGCCAAAATCGTCCTCAACCAACAGCACTCGGAGTCGCATGCTTCCCCCTACTCGAAACTTTTTTAGCCGGCTATTTCAACTACCGTAAACCAGAAGCTTTCGATCGAACCGACCACCTTCACAAACTCATCCAGATTCAGTGGCTTTGAGACATAACAGTTGGCGCCGAGCTTGTAGCTTTTAACAACATCTTCTTCAGCTCGCGAGGTCGTCAAGATAACGGTCGGGATCGTGCGCAGATCATCGTTGGTTTTGATTTCGCGCAAGACTTCCATGCCATTTACCCGCGGCAAATTCAGATCAAGAATGATCAGGCCAGGGCGAGGCGCATCGTCGTAGGGTGGCTCCTGCCGCAGAAAGGCCAATGCCTTTTCACCGTTGTCCACCACATGCAGATTGATGTGCAACTTGGAGGCACGCAAGCCCTCCTGAGTCAGGATCACATCACCTGGATCGTCCTCAACCAACAATACTTCAACCGGCTTCATTCTCTACTCCTGCTGTCGTGATGGTGAAATGAAAAGTCGTGCCTTCGCCCGGTACAGAATCAAGCCACAAATGACCTCCGTGATTTTCAACAATACGTTTGCAAATCGCCAAACCAATGCCGCTTCCCGGATATTCGGTACGGTTATGCAGGCGTTGGAAAATGACAAAAATCCGTTCAAAAAACTTTCCTTCAATCCCTATTCCGTTATCGCGTACATGCACTGTTACAACGCCCTGCTCGCTCGTTTCAGCTGAGATTTGAACACGCGGTGGCCGCCCAGGCTGGTGATACTTGAGCGCATTGCCAATCAGGTTCTGCATCAACGCCCGCATCTGCACCGGCTCGCCCAACACGACTGGCAGCGGCCCACATTGCAACTCGCCTCCCGTCTCCTCGAGCACCTGGCTGAAGTCCTGCGCCAAGGCTTTATAAACCCGCTCCAAATCCACCGGCGTTGGTTCGCCACCGCCACGGCTGACGCGCGAGTAATGCAGCAAATCGTCAATCAACAACTGCATACGCCGGGCGCCATCGACAGCGAAATTCAAATATGACTGGCCCGTTGCATCGACCTGATCAGCGTAGCGTTTGGCAAACAACTGCACAAAGCTGCTGACCTTGCGCAGGGGTTCCTGAAGGTCATGTGATGCGACATAGGCAAACTGCTCAAGTTCCTTGTTGCGGTTTTCCAGTTCGCGGGTGCGTACCAGGAGCTGCTGCTCCAGCTTCAGCCAACGCGTCATATCCTGAATCACTTCAATGGCACCGATCACCTTGCCTTGGTCATCAATGATGGGCAGCACTGAGCAAAGAATGGTCTTGGGCGTATCGTCAAAACAGGCGATGTCCAGCAATTGCGCTTCAACGCCCTTGCCTGTGGCAAAGGTGCGTGGCAAAGGCCAGTCATCACCTTCCAGGGCAGTTCCTGTTGCCGCATCCCAGGCACGATAGACGCCTTCATGCACCATCTCGCCGCCCACACCACACCAGATTTCCAGGCTGGCCAGATTGGCCGAAACAATATGGCCATCGGCCCCGGCCAAGCGCACACCCACCGGCAGCGCGCCAAGAATGGCTTCCAGTGTCAGCTCACGTTCACGCAAGGCATCGTGCGCCAACTTCAAGGAGTTAATGTCGACAATCTGGGTGATCAGGTATTCCGGCTCATCGTGCGCGTTACGCGCCAGCGACACGGCCAGTTCAACCCAAATAGGTGTTCCATCTTTGCGGATGTAGCGCTTCTCGCGCTGATATGAGGGAATTTGACCTGCAAGTAATTGTGTGAGCAGCTGATTGTCAGCGGCAACATCTTCGGGGGCTGTGATATCGCTGAATGCACGCACCAGCAATTCATCTCGGGCGTAACCCACGATCTGGCAGAACTGGGCATTTACATCCAGCCAGTGCCCCTGCAAATCAAGCAAGGCCATGCCAATTGGCGCGTGTTGAAAGATCTGGCGCAGCTGGACGCTGGCCAGGCGCTCTTCAAAGCTGGTGGGGGAAATCGAGCCTTGCGGTGGAGAAACATGATTCATGCCTAGCCCCCAAAAAACACCTGCCTTAATCCTGCCTCAGTCTGCCACTGCTACGCAAGTTTCAAGTTTGACATGACGCTCAAATAGCAATTGCATTTATACATACATAATTGAACTTGATCAATGCAGGCAAAAAAAAGCCCTGCTTTTACACAGGGCCGAAACTCAAACAAGCGTTGCTGGCTTGTTAAATTTTCCGACGTGAGGCAAAGCCCAACGCAGCCAAGGCCAAAACCACGAGGGCGTAGCTCTCCGGCTCAGGAATTTGCGTGACCACCAGATAGTCCTGGTTGGTGCTGCTAGTCAGGATTTCGTAGCTGAACTGGTCGCGACCAGCTACGCCACTCAATGCGGTGAGCATGCTTTGCGCCTTAGTCACGATGCTGGCATTGGTGTTGGCATTGGTATGCACCACGCCCGTGCCCAGAATCTTGTTGTCCGCAACCAGTTCCCACAAGGCCAACTGGAAGCCAGCGGCGTTCAGATTGCCAGTGGCGCCGCTCTGCAGAGTGCTGGTGTAGAACAGGGAGTAAAGCTTGCTGATATCGCTGGCGCGAGCACCGAAGAACACACTGAAATCAGTCCGCTCAACATAGTTGACCGGGGTGTTTGGAGACCACTGGAACGGGTCGATACAGTAAGCCAGCTCGGCTTCTCCACCCACAGACAGCTTTTGCAGACCGGCAAAATAGTTTTGCGCGCCAGCCGTTACAGGCAGGGTCAAGCTACCGGTGCTAAGCCCATTCGACAAGCCGGTTTCGCTGACCAACACGGCCGATGCCGACATCGAGGTCAGGGACAAGCCCAAGGCACACAGCAGGGAAAGGGCGCCGCGCAGAAACATTTTTTGCGAATTCATGGTGATCTCCTAAAGACAACCATTCATTAGCATGTGCCGTGCCAGAGATTAATAATCAATACTTTCAGTGAGTTATTAAAACATTTGAACAATATGAAACTTTGATGACAGAAAAACCGACAGGTTGATTTTGCGGTTTTTGGGTGGTCGGAGGGCGGTTGGGGGGTAAGCCGCGAAGCCTAACCGCTGGGAAGCTGAACCGCCGCGGAGAGGGTGGGATTGTGACCGAAGGGAATCCCTGTGGGATGTCGGCTTCGCCTTAAGGCGATCCCGTCATTCCGCGCACCCTCTTAAAACAAGTGGCCCCTAGCAGTTAGCTTTTACGCTTTACCGCTTAGGGTGGGATTGTGACTGCTCCGGCTTAGGGTGGAGCAGTCATCCGCTGCGCGGACCAGCCTGCGGCTGTCCCATGTGAGCGGTGCTCACATGGTCGAACCCGGGAGGGCTCTGCTTACTCACCCGCTACACCGCAAATAAAAAAGCCACCGCAAGGGTGGCTGTTTTATTTGTGGCGGAGAGGGTGGGATTCGAACCCACGGTAGGCTTGCACCTACGCCTGATTTCGAGTCAGGTACATTCGACCACTCTGCCACCTCTCCGCGTAGGGCCGCGATTGTATCACCGAAAGTAGCGTCTGGCGCGTCAGGTTTGGCTGAGCTGATTGTGGCAAAATGCGCGTCCCCCCATCGTGAGGAGCAGCATGTTCCCCACCCTAGTAGCCAGGGTAGCCAGAACATCGGTACTCGCTCTTCTATTTGCCATAGCCTGCCTTAGCCTGACAACGGCCTGTTCGCGCCTAGCGCCACCAGCCCATATCGGCGAACTCGTGGTCGGCATCCGTAATACACCGGCTTTTTACCAGGTGGAGGACGGTGTGCCCAGCGGTTATGAATATGACCTGGCGGCCGCCTTTGCGGCTGAGCTGGGGGTCAAGCTACGCGTGGTGGTAGCCAAAGACCCAGAACAATTAGCCAAGCTGTTGCGTGACGGCCGCATTCATATCGCTGCCTCCATGCCGATCAGCGAAGGCAATAGCGAATTTTTCTTCAGCCCGCCCCTGCGTGAGTCGCGCTATGTCGTAGTCAATCACTCGGACCACTTCGGCCCGACCGAGCTGGATGATCTGGCCGGCAAGACCATTACCTTAAGCTCGCATTCGCCGGCCCGTGATGTTCTGACCAAGCTGCCCAGCCATCCACAATTGTTTGACTGGGATGGTGGCGATGAAGTCGAATTGCTGGCGCGCGTGGCCCAGCAGAAAACCGATTTGGCGGTGACCGACTCGCTGCACTTTGCCATTGCCTCCAACTACTATCCGGAATTGCGCATCGGCGTGGAGCTGCCAGAAAGTTTGCAGCTGGGCTGGGCTTTTGCCGATGGTGATTCGGAGCTCTATACCAAGGCCCTGACCTTTATCGAGAACGCTCGCGCTGACGGCACTTTGGCGCGCATTGATGACCGCTACTTCGGGCATATCTGGCGCATTACTGAAGCTGGCATTTCTCGCTTCCTCGAAGACATTCGCAGCAAGCTGCCGGACTATAAGCATCACTTCCAGGATGCCCAGGAAATCACCGGCATCGATTGGCGCCTGCTGGCCGCATTGGCCTATCAAGAATCGAAATGGGATCCGCTAGCGACTTCGTTTACGGGTGTGCGCGGCATGATGATGTTGACGGGTGACACGGCCGACCGATTGGGCGTAAAGAATCGCCTCGACCCGCATGAAAGTATTCTGGCTGGCTCCAAATATCTGGCTGACCTGTCCGATGATCTGCCAGAGGAAATCAAGGAGCCCGATCGTTTGTGGATGGCGCTGGCCGCATACAACCTGGGCATGGGGCATATGAATGGTGCCCGCACTTTTGCTGAAGGCCTGAAGCGCGACCCCAATTCCTGGTATGACATGAAAAAGGTGCTGCCTTTGCTGGCGCGCCCCGAGTACTACAGTCGCCTCAAGAGCGGGCGTGCCCGAGGTGGTGAAGCCGTAATCATGGTCGAGAATATTCGCACCTATTACGACACCCTCGCCCGCTTCGAGCCACCTTACCGGCCACCTTTTGTTCTCGATAAAAAATAAGCCGGACTGGCTTGAGCACATCTGCTCAAGCCATGACAAAGACTAAATCAATAACCAACCGGGACTGCGGCTTGTGGTCCACCCTTGGCAGCACCGAGTTTGATCACGTGCCATACGCCCCCTTTGCCGTCGCCATTTGTATCGCCCGGCTTGGTATCTGGCGTGAAGTAATACAGTGGCTTGCCCTTAAATGCCCACTGCTTGATGCCATCGTCGCGCGTCATCACACTGTAGTCGCCCTTGCCTTTAGCATCTGCCGCGGCAAAAAATGGTGGCCAGTTGCCAACGCAAGCGCCATTGCAATTGCTCTTGCCGGCATCATCCTTGTCGAAGGTATATAAAACGCGGCCACTTGCATCCGTTAGCAGGCCATTGTTGGTAGCAACAGATTGGGCCTGAGTGCTGCCTACAGCCATCAGGGCCAGCGCAAAAACTGCAGTCATTTTCTTCATCGGTCATCTCCTGTTTTTAACAACGGCAAAGTAAGCTCCGGTAGATATACGTCAAACCATTTGTACTCGATGGAGCGATAAGCAAAAAAAGAGTCGCATAACGGCGGCCTTTTGTCCAAGTGCATGGTGGCTTAAGCCGCCTTAATCACGCCCACGCCACCCATATAAGGGCGCAGCACCGCCGGCACGGTGATGCTGCCATCGGCGTTCTGGTAGTTCTCGATCACCGCCACCAGGGTACGGCCGACAGCCAGGCCGGAACCGTTCAAGGTGTGCACCAGCTCAGGCTTGTTCTTGTCGTTGCGGAAACGCGTTTGCATACGACGCGCCTGGAAGGACTCAAAGTTGGAGCAGGACGAAATCTCGCGGTAAGTATTCTGTGCTGGCAGCCACACTTCCAGGTCATAGGTCTTGGCTGCAGAGAAGCCCATATCGCCGCTGCACAAAGCCATCTTGCGATACGGCAGTTCCAGCTTCTGCAGAATCGCTTCGGCCTGGCCGGTCAATTCTTCAAGCGCTTCCCAGGACTTTTCCGGATGCACGATTTGCACCAGCTCGACCTTGTCGAATTGATGCTGACGAATCAAGCCACGCGTATCACGGCCATAGGAGCCGGCTTCGGAACGGAAGCACGGCGTGTGGCTAACGTACTTGATTGGCAGTGTTTCAGCCGCCAGAATTTCATCACGAACCAGATTGGTGACCGGCACTTCGGCAGTCGGGATCAAATATAAGGTCGTGCCGTCGCTGCGCGGCACGCGGAACAAATCTTCTTCAAATTTTGGCAACTGACCAGTGCCGAACATGCTGTCCGGATTAACCAGATACGGTACATACACTTCGGTATAGCCATGCTCGCCAGTATGGGTGTTCAACATGAACTGGGCCAGCGCACGATGCAGACGCGCAATGCCGCCCTTCATTACCGAGAAGCGGCTGCCGGAAACCTTGACTGCAGTTTCGAAGTCCAGGCCGCCTAAAGCCTCGCCCAGATCAACGTGATCCTTGACCGGGAAATCAAAAGTCTTTGGCGTGCCCCAACGCAACACTTCAACGTTGCCATGCTCATCCTTGCCCTCAGGCACGCTCTCGTGCGGAAGATTCGGGATCACTGCGACAAAGGCATTGAAGCGATCCATCAAGGCGGCCAAGGCATCTTCATTCGACTTGAGCTCATCACCCAGACCGCCGAC